>CAYTYG010000547.1:0-1504 GCA_964441515.1 uncultured Treponema sp. | reverse complement strand
GAATACCGCGTAGACGTACATCTCCCCCAGGTTGGCCTTCAATAGCTCCCCGTCGTAAGAGACGAAATCCCGGACGCTCCGGGCCTTTCCGGAAAAGAGCTTCACTACGCCGACCCCGGCCAGGTGCTCGGAGAGGAAGGAGTTTACCTTGGAGAGCCACTGGCGCTGCCGCCGGAAGGCGTCCCGGGCCTTGATCCTGGATAGCATCGAGGCGACCGCCACGGGGGGAAGTGTTGCCAGGACCACCAGGCCCAGGCGGGGACTCAGGAGCACGAGGGCCGCAAGGACGCCTATCATGAGGCTCGCGTCCTTGGCGAAGGATATGAGCACGCTGGTGAAGAACTCGTTTATCGTCTCCACGTCGCCGGTCATGCGCGTCACCAGCCGCCCCACCGGGTGCCGGGAAAGGAAGGCCAGGGATTGCCGCGTCGTATGCCGGAAGAGATCCAGGCGCAGGTCCTTCATGACGCTCTGGCCTATCCGGGCGGCTATCCAGGTCTGGGCGAACGTGGCCCCCAGGACGAGGGCAAGGACCAGGAAGAAGACGATCAGGTTCGAGGAGATGCTCTCCGCGTCCCTGGAACGAAGGGCCCTCGCATCCTCCGGGGATAAGGTGCGGAGGTCTTCCATCCGCAGGACCGCGTAATCGCCATCCCGCTCCGCTCGGCCTCCCAGGGTTTTCAGGGCCCACTCCGCCCCCGCGTCCCCCCTCGCAATGCGCGCTAAGTAGCGGGGCTCGATGTCCAGGAGGCCCGCGGCCGAGAGGGCCCCGCGCCGGGCGGCCGATAGCCGGGAAAGGCGCTCGGTCTTGACCCATATCCGGCCCAGGGCCCGGGGTTCCGAACCGGTCAGGCCAAGATCCCCGGCCTCCGGGCGGGAGAGGGCTTCCGGGGAAAGGCCATGCCAGGAGGGCACGAGGGCGTCGTCCACGGTGCGCCGGATAAGGACCGGCAAGGCCAGCTCCCCGGCGGTTGCCAAAAGGAGGGCCGCCAAAGCGGCGGCGGCCAGGGCTCGGTAGGGCGCCACGTACCGGAGTATGCGACGCATCACCCGGGGGTCGTATTCCTTGGTTATAACGTCGGAATCGAAAAAGTCCGCCATCTCATTCCCCTGTCCCCGGCCCGAGCGGTTCCGAACCCGGGACCGCCGGCTCCCTCACCAGGGCCTGGAGCCGCGCGATCTCGGAATAGAAGCCCTCCCGGGCCAAAAGCTCTTCGTGGGTGCCGTACTGGACCAGCCTCCCCGAGTCCAGGACGGCTATACGGTCCGCGTGGCGCAGTGTGGAGACCCGGTTGGAAACGATGATGTTCGTCCTGTCCCCGCGCCGGGCCAGGAGGGACCTGAGTATGACCTCCTCGGTCTCCGTGTCCACCGCCGAGAGGGCGTCGTCGAAGACGAGCACCGCCGGATCCACGGCCAGGGCGCGCGCGATGGCCACCCTCTGCTTCTGTCCCCCCGAGAGGGTATGCCCCCTCTCCCCCACCAGGGTGTCCCAGCCCGCGGG
>CAYTYG010000546.1:0-1512 GCA_964441515.1 uncultured Treponema sp. | reverse complement strand
CCTCCAGGCTCATGTCCTTGAGCACCGGGACGGGCCCGAAGGACTTGCGGATTCCCCGCATCTCCAGGTTCACGGCGCCTATTCCTTAAAACGGGACGCCGGAGCGGAGCAGGATGTTCGCGTAGGGGGTGGCCTCCCCGGTGCGTATCACGGCGCGGCAGGAGCGGGTCGCGGCTTTGAAGTCCGCGTGGGGTACGTATGCGGGCTTCGCGTCCGGGAAGCGGGAGAGTATCTCCGCCTCCAGGGAGGGGCTGCGCTCCCGGATCTCCTGGGCCAGCGTGATCCCCTCAATCTCCATGTCCGCCGCCACGGCGTCCAGCACGTCCAGGAAGGAGGGCAGCCCCCGCCGCACCGCCAGGTCTATCCTGGGAACCCCCTCCGGCACGGGAAGCCCGCAGTCGGCTATGCAGATGGTGTCCGTATGTCCGAGCCTCGCCAGGACCGCGGCTATCTCGGAATTCAGGATGCCGTGTCGTTTCATATCCCCTCCCCCCGGTTTGGGGCCGTCGTTTCCCGCTCCACGAGCTCCACGCCCAGGAGGTAATTCACTCCTACGAGGCTCTCCCCCGAGATCATGCGCATGAGAAGCTCCGTGGCCGCCCGGCCCATCTCGGAGATGCGCTGGGCTATCGTGCTGATCGAGGGTATGAAGAGCCGGGCGATATGGATGTCGTCGAACCCTATGACCGCAACGTCCCGGGGAACCTTCTTGCCCGCCTGGTGCAGGGCCCGTATGGCCTCCACCGCGGCTATGTCGTTCCAGGCGAAGATCCCGTCGAACCGGGCCAGCCGGTCCGCCTGGCCGCAGAGGGCGGAGTACTCGTTTTCCTCGTTCACGACTAGGATCTCCGCCTCGACGCCGGCGCGGCGCGCCTCGTCCAGGAAACCCTCCCGGCGGCGGCGCTGGCTCGTCGACTCCTCCGGGACCCCCAGGAACAGGAGCCGGCCCCGGCCGGCCCGGTGCAGGCACCGGAAGGCCATGCAGCCCCCCGAGTAGTTGTCCGAGGTCACGTGGGGCGCCCCGGATCCCAGCTCCCGGTCCACGGAGACGACGGGTATCCCGATCCGGTCGTAGGCCTCCCCGCAGTTCCCGGTGGAGGTGATGATCCCGTCCGCGAACCCGGCGGCCAGGGCCTCGATGAAGGCCTTTTCCTTCTCGACGGACCCCCCCGCGTTGCACAGGACCAGGCGGAACCCGCGCTTGGCGCATTCCCCCTCCACGGCGTGGGCCAACTCCGGGAAAAAGGGATTCGTTATGCTGGGGGCCACGAGGCCCACGACCCGGGAGGACTTGGCGGTGAGGGCGCGGGCCACGGAGTTGGGGACGTACCCGAGCTCCCGGACGGCTTTCTCGATGGCCGTCCGGGTAGGAGCGCCCACGTATCCCCCGTTGAAGAATCTCGAGACGGTCGCGCCCGAAACCCCGGCGCGCTGGGCTACATCGTGTATGGTTGCCATATGTAACCGATTCCAGATCGGTTACAGTCTACCGGATAAACGCCGTTTGTCAAC
>CAYTYG010000545.1:0-1512 GCA_964441515.1 uncultured Treponema sp. | reverse complement strand
GAGAAGGATGCCGTCCTCCCTCGTCCCTACGCGCAGACGAAGGGGGAAGGGGGCAAAAACCTCCTCCTCCTCTTCCTGCGGTAAAACCATGAGTACGGGAGGTTCTTCGGGGGCGGGGATTGCCTGCGCCGCGGATTCAACGGAAGGAAGCGCCAGGGCCAACGCAAGGGCGGGAAGGAAGTATCGCCTCATAATACTATAATATCGGAAGCAACCGCGCTTCGCCATAGCCTTCCCGGGTCCATCTTTCCTTTGACACAAAACGGGCAATCCTATACCATACCGTCATGTTTGTCGCCGTTGTGTGCGATCCGGGCAGCGAGGATTCCCGTACGGCCCTGTATGCGCTGCTGCCGCAGTACGGATTCGAGAAGGTCCAGCGAGCATGCTATGAAACGACCCGGATCGACGAGCGCAGGCTGGCCTCCCTGAAAAGGGAAATCGACAAGGTCACCGACTACTACGACGTCGTACGAATATACCAGTACCCTATCGAGGGTTCTTTCGCCCTGACTACGCTGAAGAATAACAAGTGGCGCCGCATCGTCGTGCGCCCGCCTAAAAAATAGGACCGACCCCGGAGGAGACGCATGATCGAAGAATTGGCGGCGCCGATACAGCAGCTGCGCCGCGAAATCCTGGAAATTTGGGGGCGTCTTTGACGCCGACGAAATCCGCAAGAAGATAGCCGCCCTGGAGGAGGAATCCTCGGCGCCGGGCTTCTGGAGCGATTCGACGAGGACGGAGCGGGTCATGTCCGAACTCAAGATCCTTCGCAATCGGCTTGAAACCTGGGAAGATCTGAAGAAGGACGCGGAAACCCTACAAGAGATCTACGCGATGGCCCGGGAGGAAGGCGATACCTCCATGGAGACGGACATACGGGCCGCCTATGAAAGCGCGAAGTCCCGTTTCGACTCCGCCCAGGTGCTGGAACTTCTTTCCGGCGAAGCGGACCGGTACGGCGCCTACCTCACAATCCACGCCGGATCCGGGGGGACGGAAGCCTGCGACTGGGCTTCCATGCTCTTCCGAATGTATACCCGTTGGGCGGAGCGCCACGATTACAAGTACGAGGTCGTGGACCTTCTGGAGGCCGAAGGCGGGATCAAGAGCGTGACCGTACAGATCGACGCGGCCTATGCATGCGGCCGGCTGAAAGGGGAATCCGGCGTGCACCGCCTTGTCCGAATATCCCCATTCGACGCCAACGCCCGGCGGCACACGTCCTTCGCCTCGGTGTACATCTTCCCGATCCTGGATGAAACCATCCACGTGGATATACGTCCCGAGGACCTCCGGATCGACACCTACCGTTCCGGCGGGGCGGGCGGCCAGAAAGTGAACAAGACCGACAGCGCCGTTCGCATGACGCACCTGCCTACCGGCATCGTGGTGACGTGCCAGAACGAACGGAGCCAATACAAGAACAAGGACGTGGCCATGAGCGTCCTCAAGTCGCGGCTCTACGAGCACTACCGCCAGGAAAAGGAGAAGGAAAACGCCAAGTAC
>CAYTYG010000544.1:0-1512 GCA_964441515.1 uncultured Treponema sp. | reverse complement strand
GTGCGCCGGAAGGATGTCCCTGGACTCGAAGACCTTGGCCCCGTACCGCTCCGCGACCTTCCGGGTCTGGTCCCGGGACGACGAGTCGATGACGGCGATCTCGTCCAGGAGGGGGTAGCGGTCCATGAGCTCGGTCCGGATCACGAGAATCTCCTTGCCTATGGTCGCCTCCTCGTTCAGGGTGGGGAAGGCCAGGGAGACGGTCAGGTTCTTCTTTTCCTTGAGCTCCACGAGCCGGCCGATGTCGGAGAATCGGGAGTGGTGCCAGGTCCGGTCCAGGAGGGAATCCTGGCTGTCGCGTCTCATATCCCTCCCGCGGCTATCCGTTCTACGACGGCGGCCAGAAGCCTTCGGCCCTTTTCGATGGAGGCTATCTCGATGTCGTCCCGGGTCATGCCCTCCCGCCCCGACGCGACCGCCACGGAGACCGCGGGGACGCCCAGGGCGGAGAAGAAGGAGGCCGGATCGGCCCGGTTTTCTTCCAGAACCTTGATGTGCTGATCCTTCATGATTTGGCCGACGGTTCGGACCAGGCGCTCGCTGACCCGGGGGTCGCCCACGGGAACGTGTCCGGCTATGGTCACCTTGGTCTGGGCCTTGGCCTCCCGTCCCTTGGCCTCCGCGGTGGCCACCGCCGCCTTCATGGCCAGCTCCAGGACGGCCTCGTCCGCGGACTCCAGCTCGATGTCCAGGATGCCCTCCGTCGGGGCCTTGCCGAACCCCGTCCCGGCCTCCACCCTGCGGATGCGGCAGACGGTCTTTCCCTCGGCGTCCCAGGTGACGCCGGTCAGGGCCCGCGCCAGGGCCACGACCGCGTCCACGGCGGAACGGGGATCCTCCTCGGCCTCCGGGCCCTTCGTGTCCGTCCGCACCGCGACCTCTATCCGGTACGTCCCCAGGGGGCGGGCGGACAGGGTTCCCAGGGGAGTGCCCCGTACCGCGAGCGCGGCCAGGGGCGGGTCCTGGAACTCCTCGCAGAGCCTCCGAACCGTCTCCTCCCCGGCGTTGTCGAGGGGTTTCACGGAAAAAAAGAGCAGGATGTCCTTCGGGATCGGAAGGCCGCCGGACTGGAGGGTTTCCGCGATCGAGAGGAGGGAGGCCGCGGCCAGGGCGTCCGCCAGGCCCGCCCCGTGGGCGCGCTCGGAGTCCAGGCGGGAAAGGCTTTCCAGGGGGTGCCATCTCGGGGAGGAGAGGTCGGCCAGGAGGAGGATGGGACGGTTGTCGTCGGGATCCGGGCAGGTGATCCGCGCGCGGACGCAGCCTTCCCCGTCCACCAGGGGGTTGAGGCCCAGGGCCTTGAGGCGCTCCAGGACGAAGGCAGCGCGCTGTTCTTCCTTTTCCGTGGGCGAGGGTATCTCCGCCAGCCTCAGGGCGTCCGCTAGGAGCCGGTCCGAGAGGGGAGACGGGGATTTCCGGAGCGATCGCAGGACGGAAGACGCCTTCCCGGAGACGGCCCGGATCGCCTTGGAAAGGGACAGCCGGATCTTCGAGAGGAAAGCCACGCGGTCCTCC
>CAYTYG010000543.1:0-1516 GCA_964441515.1 uncultured Treponema sp. | reverse complement strand
GCGGCTTCAGGTCTGGGTCGTCTTCCCCGGGGGAAGGACGATGGTAAGGTCCGACAAGGGATAAGTGGAACAGGGGTGGATGTACCCGAGCTCCTTGTCGACCGCCCGCCTCCCGTCGTTGTCCGGCAGGATGAAAACGTCGCCGCATATCAGTCTGCTTCGGCATATCCCGCACTCCCCCGACCTGCACCGGGAATCGAGCACAAGGCCGGCGCGCTCCACGGCGGAAAGTACGCTTTCGGTGGATGCGGCCGCAACCCGGGTTTTATAGTTCCCTATCCGGACCGTCATATCCACGACCCTTCCCTTGGCCTCCTTCGGGAAGCCCGGCAGGATCGTCACGTCGTCCGGCGCGCCGCAGGCTTCGAACCGGGTCTGCTTTCGCTCGAGCTGGCCCAGTTTCTCGAACTCGCCGCGGAGGAAGCGGTACATGACCGTGGGGCCGCAGATGAAGTAGGTCTTGGATTCCGGATCGGGCACGTGTTCCCGGATGAAAGCGGCGTCCAAAAAGCCCTGCCGCAGCCCCGCCTTTCCTCCGTTCAGGCGTTCATAGGTGTTCGCCCGCCTGAAAAGATCCGGGTGGCGCAAGCAAAGTTCGTCCGTCTCCTCGGAAAAGAGTTCGTCCGACGGATCCTTGCAGCCGTACAGTAAGGTGAGCTTCCTGCCTTGCCCGTCCTGCGCCCATTGCCTCATCATGGACAGGAAGGGGGTTATCCCCGTCCCGCCCGCGAGGGCCACGACTTCCCCGGTGTCCCGCAGGGGGGACCAGCAGAATTCCCCGTGGGGACCGGTGGCCGTCACCTCGGTTCCCTTCGCCCACGTATCGAAGATATGGGGGCTGACGAATCCGCCGGGCTTCCTGCGCACGGTGATCTCGTAGAAGCCGTCCTTTCCCTCCGCCTCCCGGGGGGCCGAGGCGATGGTGTAGGCCCGGGAGGTGCGGCTTGCCCCGGCCGGCGCGTCCCCGGGAACCGTCGCCTTCACGCTCAGGTACTGTCCCGGCTGGAACACCGGAAGAGCCGGGGCGCCGGGCGCCGCGGCCAGGCGGTACGTCCGCGCGGTCTCGTTCTCGGACTTGACGGAGGCGACGGTCAGCCGGAGCTCCTCGGGGTGCATGGCCCGGGCCATGTCGGAGACGGGGTCCGGCTTCCGTTCCTCCGGGGCGGCTTCGATCCGGGCAAGCCTGTCGCCGCGCATGCGAAGGAGGGCGAACAATCCCGGTACAAGTTGTATGACAGCCATCTCTCAACCTCCTCATCTATCCGAGGCCGCGCGGGCGGCCTCGATCTGTTCCACCGTCGCAAGCTTCCCGGACAGGATGGAGCTTGGGAATCCCGAGATGAGGAGCCCCGAGTTGCCCACGAAGGAAAGGCCCTTTACCGGCCGCTCCTTGTCCTTGAGCATTGCCTTTATCACCACGGAATCGAAAACCCTGTGGTCGTAGGCATAGACGTTGCCCATGTAGGACCCGATGTAGCGCGCGAAGGAGTGCGGAGCGCAGACCTCTATCTCCTCG
>CAYTYG010000542.1:0-1517 GCA_964441515.1 uncultured Treponema sp. | reverse complement strand
CGTCATCACCACCGGGGGCCTGGGGCCCACCGCGGACGATCTCCGGCGCGAGGCGGAAGCCTTCAAGGCGGACTGGGAAAAGGAAAAGGAGACGCTGATAGCCTCCGCGCGCGCGGAGGCGGACGCCATCGCGAAGAAGGCGGAGGCCGCGGCCTTCGAGGAAGTGAAACGCCGCACGGACCAGGCCCAGAAGATCAAGACGAAAGCCGAGGAGGAGGCGGCGGCCGCCGTGGACGCCGCCCGGAAGCGCATCGAGGAGCTGGAGGCCCAGGCCAAGGAGCGCGTGGACGAGGTCCACAAGGAAGCCTTCCGCAAGGGCTTCGACGAGGGCCGGGAGGAAGGCTACAAGGAGGGCAAAGCCGAGGTGGAGCGCCTCACCGGGCGCCTTCACGCGGTCATAGAGCGGGCCCTGGACAAGCGCGGGGAGATCCTGGAGAAGACCGAGGCGGAGATCGTGGAGCTGGTTCTCCTGGTGGCCAAGAAGGTCGTGAAGGTGATCTCGGAGAACCAGAAGAACGTAGTCGTCCAGAACATAGTCCAGGCCCTGCGCAAGCTCAGGACCCGCAGCGAGGTGACCATACGGGTGAACCTCGCGGACCTCCAGCTGGCCTCCGAGCATGCCAAGGACTTCGTAGCCATGGCGGAGAACGCCAAGCACATACAGATCGTGGAGGATACGACCATAGACCGCGGAGGCTGCATCATTGAGACGGACTTCGGGGAGATCGACGCCCGGATCTCGAGCCAGCTCCACGAACTGGAGGAGAAGATCCTGGACATCTCCCCGATAAAGGCCAAGGGAAAGCCCCAGGGCTAGGAGACGGACATGGAGGACCTTTCGAAGTACCTGTCCGTCGTGAGCCGGGCGGACCCCATAAAATATACCGGCCGCGTGACCCGGGTGCAGGGTCTTATGGTGGAGAGCCACGGCCCCCGGGCGGTCATCGGGGAAGTCTGCAAGATACTAATACCCAAGACGAACCGTACGGCCTTCGCGGAGATCGTGGGCCTCAAGAACGAGTCGGTCCAGCTCATGTCCTATTCCGGCCTGGACGGCATCGAGGCGGGCTGCTCCGTCATAGCCACGGGAGACCTCCTCTCGGTCCCCGTGTCGAAGAAGCTCCTGGGACGGGTCCTGGACTCCATGGGCCGTCCCATGGACGGCAAGGGCGACATCGTCTCGGACGTATCCTATCCCGCCGTCGCGAATCCGCCCAACGCCCTCACCCGCCGGCGGATCACCAAGCGCATCGTGAGCGGAGTGCGTTCCATCGACGGGCTGCTGCCCCTGGGCAAGGGGCAGCGCATCGGCATTTTCGCCGGGTCCGGGGTGGGAAAATCCACTCTCCTGGGCATGACGGCCCGCAACACCAGCGCGGACGTGAACGTGATCGCCCTGATCGGGGAGCGCGGACGGGAGGTGCGGGAGTTCCTGGAGAACGACCTGGGCGAGGAAGGCCTTTCCCGTTCCGTCGTGATCGTGTCCACCAGCGACACCCCCCCCCTGGCGCGCCTTC
>CAYTYG010000541.1:0-1518 GCA_964441515.1 uncultured Treponema sp. | reverse complement strand
GGCTCACCCCGGCGGGGGCGACGTCGTCGGTGTTGGTGCGGTCGGCGCGGATCCTTCACTTCTTCTCCTCCGGTCATCCCTTTTGCCGCTATATTTCCTCCCACTTCCGCCCCTTCCCTTCCCTGGATACATCCGGAGGGAACGTGACCCACGCGGCCGTGTCCTTCGCGGAGGCGCTCGGAGCCCGGAGGATACTTCTATTTGGTGCGGACTTTTCCTATCCCTTCGGGGCAAGCTACGCCCGGGGGACCTATATACACCGGTACTTCCGCATACGGTCCAAGCGCACCCGACCCCTGGAAAGCCACTTCGCCTCCTTTCTCTACCGCAACAACCAGGTTGACCGGGAGGAGGACGGGGACGGATCCTTCCGCTACGTCACGAAGCCCCTACAGGCGTACAAACGCCGCCTGGAGGCCTTCGCCTCGACCTTGACCGCGCGCCTCGAACCCATACGGGGCCACGGCGTGGAAATCCGGGCAGGGTCGCCCGCGGCCGAACCGGGCGGAATCCGGCCCCCGATCACGCTGTTTGCGCCGGGGCGCCCTTCCTGCACGGCCGTGGAATTCCTGAAAAACTATCGGGACGGTCTTTGCGCGCTGTCTTCCCTCCAGTCCCCGCCCGCACTCCACCTCCGCCGTCTTTCGCCTCGGGATCAGGACCTCTGGACGACCCTGCTTCCCTCCGCTGCGGCCTTGCGCCGGAGCATGGGGAAGGAAGCGCCGGGCCCGGGCGAATTGATGGAGCGTACCCGCAGATGGGCGGTGGATATCATCGCTTCCGAGCTGGATGTTTGGGCTTAACAGGGTGCTGTCACTCGAACCGGACCAGCTCCAGCGCCCCCGCCTTCACTCCGTACGTTTCCCTTAAATAGTCGTCCAGGGCTTCCGCCCGGCGAAGGAAGCCGGGAAGGGCTGCATTCATATCCGCCTCTATTTCCGCCGCCCGTCCGGGGTAGGACCGCGCAAGCCGCGCGTAGGCTATCTCCCGCATCCAGTCTTCGAGACGGGAAACAGGCTGCTGGACGAGGTAGGCCTGTAGTTCGTTGTAGGAGAGGTATTCATCCCCGGGATCGTAGTCCCGGTTGGAAAGGAAAACGTTCCAGAACCGCCGTTCCCTTTCATTCAAGGATTTCCACAAAGACTTCGCCAGGGATCGATAGTCGCCGTCCAGGAAGAAGACCGCATGGGCGGCCTCGTGGTTGAGGAAGAGCCTGCGGAAATAGGAGGAAGACTCCCGGCTGATGGAGAGTACGGCCCCCCGGCCGGGATGTATCCTTCCCTCCTCCCGTACGAGGATACCCTCCCTCTCCAGGAGGCCCTCCAGCTCCCGCTCCTGTGCCGAGAGGGGAAAGCCCGTCCTCCGGGCCTTGTCGAAGAAGGAGGCGAGGTCCTCGGCCCTGTAGTCATGGGCGTTCCAGCCGTGCAGGGATCGGATTTCGGAGTCCGCGGCCAGCCTCCCGCGGAAACCCTCCTTTTCCACGAAGAACGCCAGGCGCTTGAGATAGGCATCCTGGAC
>CAYTYG010000540.1:0-1526 GCA_964441515.1 uncultured Treponema sp. | reverse complement strand
GCCGCCGCGTGGTTGGCCAGCTCCCGTTTCCCGTAGAGTTCCGCGGAAAACAACAGCCGCTGGCCGGCCGACGCCAACCGGGGTCCAAGAGAGCCCATGCATATAGTGTGCCCCAGATCGCGCCCGCGCACAAGTATCCGTCGTTTCGGGGCTACGCCGCGAAGCGCTCGGCATCCCGGGGGGGGAAAGAAGGGCGGTTTTCTTCCTAGGGCTCTACCATCCCCGCCAGGACTTCCGGGTCCAGGCGGAAGGGCGAGCCCTTCCCCTGGCAGAAGTGGTGGACCCGCAGAAGGTGCAGGGATAACTCCGAGTAGGCGATCCGGCCGCCGGTCTTCGCGTCCGACACCTCCACGGAGCTCTTGTGGAAGACGCCGTCCCTCCAGGGGCAGGGCAGGACGCCCCGGGCGTCCCCGGAGCGGACGGTCCACCGCCCTTCCAGGGTAACGGGCTCCCCGAGTCCTTCGTCCCCGGCCTTCTTCCACGACGCCAGCCGCTCCGCCGCCGCGTCGAACTCGAGGCCCGCCCTCCGGAAGGCCTCCTCGTCGGCCTGGATGATGTCCGCGAGGGGACGCGCGTCGGTCCCCAGGAATCCCTGGGCCGTTATGGCGCCCGGGGCCATGCGAGCCCGGACGTTCCTCTCTTCCTGGGTGTTCTTCATGCCTTCCCTCCCGGGGCGCCCGGAAAAGCCGGACCGGCGGCGCGGCGTTCAGGCGAACTTGTCATAGAAGATGTCCTTGTCGGCCATCCCGTTTTTCGTCATCACGTCGATGCACGCGTTGATCATGCCCGGACTGCCGCAGAGGTAGCCCTCCTTGGGCTTGGCCGGGTCGATGCGCTCCTTGATATACCGGTCCAGGACCTCCGTGATCAGCCCCGTGTCGCCGGTCCAGTTCTCCTCGGGTTTGGGCTCCGACAGTGCGGGGACGAAGTGGAAGCGGGGCATCTCCTTCTCCAGGCCCCTAAGCTCCTCCAGGAAGAACATGTCCCGGGTTCCGCGGGCCCCGAAGAAGTACCATATCTCCTTGTCCGGGAAGGATTTGTTTTCCTTCATGTCCCGGAACATGCTCCAGAAGGGGGCCATCCCGGAGCCCCCGGCGACGCAAACCATGGCGGCCGGGGTGTCGTGTACCCGGAATTCCCCGAAGGGCCCCACGAGCTGAACGTCCATCCCCTCCGCGAGGCGCTTGTGCACCCAGGTTGTGGCTATGCCCCCGGGCACCAGGCGTATCAGGAATTCGACATGGTCCGGCTCCCCGGGGCGGGAGGACATGGAGTAGGCGCGCTGGACGCTCTCGGGTATTTCGTCGTAGGGGGGAACCACGAGCTGTGCGTACTGCCCCGGGACGTACTCGATGGAAGCGGGGTCGGCCAGCTTTATCCGGACCTCCTTGATGTCGTAGGTAAGGTCCCGGATCCGCTCCACCCTTCCCGTGAACCGCTTCACGGAAAAGAGTTCGTCGGGGATCTCGATCCGGATGTCCTTCTTGAGCTTGATCTGGCAGGAGAGCCGGACGTTGCGGGATATC
>CAYTYG010000539.1:0-1527 GCA_964441515.1 uncultured Treponema sp. | reverse complement strand
TTGCACCGTAGGGCCGCGGACACCCCGTCGACGACCCGGCGGATCCGGGTCTCGATGCTGTCCCGGGTTTCCCGGGTAGTCGTGCGGACGTTCCCGGTCATTACGGCCTTGTCGGGGATCACGTTCGGGGCGATCCCCGCCTCGACCTTCCCGACGCTGAGGACGACGCTTTCCAGGGGGTCTGATTCCCGGCTCACGACGGTCTGCAGGATCGATATGAGGTGGGCAACCGCTACGGTGGGATCCACTGCGTTATGGGGAGCCGAGCCGTGCCCCCCCTTGCCCTGGATGGTCATCTCCCAAAGGTCGGCGGAGGCCATGCAGGTGCCCTTCCGGAACCCCAGCTTCCCGCAGGGGAGCTGCGCCCAGGCGTGGATGCCGCCGATCGCGGCCACTCCATCCAGGGCACCCTCGGCGATCAGGGCCGGAGCCCCGGAGTCGTAGCCGGTTTCCTCCGCGGGCTGGAAGAGCACCCGCACCTTCCCGGGAATGTCCTTTCGAATTTCCGATAGAATCTGGGCCGCCCCCAGGAGCATCGCGGCGTGGGCGTCGTGGCCGCAGGCGTGCATCACCCCCGGCACGGTGGAGGAGTAGGGCAGGCCCGTGTCCTCCTGCACCGGGAGGGCGTCGATGTCCGCCCGCAGGGCCACGCAGGGTCCGGGCTTACCCCCCGTCAGGTCGGCGACGACACCGGACTCGGTTCCCTTGAATCCTCTGCGTATGTTCTCGAACCCCAATTCCCGCAGGCGCTTTTCTATGAGCTTCGACGTCTCCGCCTCTTTCCAGCCGAGCTCGGGGTGGGCATGGATCTCCCTTCGTACCCGGGTCAGCTCGTCCTCAAGGGCGGAGGCGCGGGCTTGGATCGCTTTCGGGTCCATCGCTTCGCCCCCCGCCTACAGGAGCTTCACGATGAAGCCCGCCAGGATGACGGACCCGATGGTGACGGTGGCGAACCCGGCCACGAGCATCTTGGGGAGGATGTGCTTGAGGATGAACTCCTTCTCCTCCGGGCTCTTGGACTGGGACCCGGCCACCTCCTGGCACACGATGAAGGTGCCCGGGAATCCGAAGAGGCAGGTGGAACCGATGGCGAGGCTGAGCTCCCAGGAGTATTTCAGGATCCTGCTCATGAGCAGGGAGAGCGCCGTCATTCCGACGATCGAGATAACGAAGGCCACGATCATGGGGAAGATGAGGGAGACCACCAGCTGGGGGGTGGCCTTCGAGAGGTTCATGAAGATCGGGACCATCATAAAAAAGAGCGTCAGGCCCGAGGAATTCGCCTTTTCTAGGATTTTGTGCTCGATGAAGCCGGTCTCGTAGAAGAGGATTCCGAAGAGGAGGGCCACGATGAAGGGGTGGACCACGTTCTTCCCGAGCCCCGCCACCGTCACCGCGAGCCACGCGACGAAGATGGTCTTGGCCAGGAGTATGAACGGGGTCTGGAAGGCCTTGGGGAGGGCGGGGAAGACGCGGAAGGACGGGAGTTCGGGATCCGCCTTGGAGCTCGCGGCTTCCGCGGCCTGG
>CAYTYG010000538.1:0-1529 GCA_964441515.1 uncultured Treponema sp. | reverse complement strand
AAAACAAGGGTACTTATTATAACCCTGAACCATCCTAATAGACCGTGCTCTGATTTCTCGGGATTCGGTGCTTCCTCCGGTATTCTTGAGAGAAGGCCCCTGCGAAGTCCTGCCAGAATGCTGTTTCCTGACTCGCATAGCTAATCATCTATTCAATGTATGTCCGTCGAAATCGATAGCAACAGCAACGGCTCTGGATTTGATGCCCTACGCGCTGTCTGAAAGAACCGGCCGGCGAGGGTAGTGTGAAAAAGGCACGGGTGCGGAAAGACCGTCATCCGTGACGATTCAGAATCGCTTTGGCGATTCTGGCCAAAATAAAAGGCGCACATCCTTGTGCGCCTGCATCGAAAGCCGATCTATTTTTTTTATGGCCAGCTTGGTTGACAGCCGGTTTCCGAGGCAAGGCCTCGGAAACCGCTCAGTGACGAAACAGCCAAAGGCTGTTTCGTCACTCCTCCTCCTCCTCCTGCACCTTGAAGGCCTGGGCCGCCTTGATGACGTCCTCGGCGATCTTGCCGGAGATCGGGGAGTAGTGGTCGAATTCCACCTCAAAGGACCCCGTGCCGCTTGTCATGGCCCGGAGGTCGATGGAGTACCGCAGGAGCTCCGCCTGGGGCGCCTGGGCCTTCACCTCGACGATGCCCCCGCCCACGGGCTCCTGGCCGGAGATGCGGCCCCGACGGCTGGAGAGGTCGGACATGATGTCCCCCAGGTACTTGTCCTCCACGAAGACCATCAGGTTCATGATGGGCTCCAGGAGCACGGGTCCCGCCTGGCGCATGCACTCCCGGAACGCCCCGCGGGAGGCCAGCTTGAAGGCCATCTCCGAGGAGTCCACGGGGTGCTCCTTCCCGTCCACGATCATGGTCTTGACGTCCACCACCGGGTATCCGGCCACGACGCCGGCCTCCATGGCCTGGCGGATCCCCTTTTCGATGCCCGGGATGAAGCCCTTGGAGACGGCGCCGCCGAATATCTTGTTCTCGAACTCGTAGTTCTTTCCGCGCTCCAGGGGTTCGATGTCGAAGACGACCCGGGCGTACTGACCGTGCCCGCCGGTCTGCTTCTTGTGGGTATACTCCGCGTGGGCCTTCTTCGTGACCGTTTCCCGGTACGCCACCCGGGGCGTTCGGGTTTCCACGGCGATCTTCGCGCCCGTCTTGATCTTGTCCAGGATCATGTTGATCTGGAGTTCGCCCATGCCGGAGATGACCGTCTCCTTGGTCTCCGAGTCGAAGCGCACCCGGAAGGTCAGGTCCTCCTCCGCTGCTTTATGGAAGAGTTCGGACATCTTGTCCTCTTCCTTCTTGTTGACCGCGGAGACGGCCAGCGCGTGGACCGGCTGGGGCAGCCGGAGGGGGACGAAGGCGAACTGGTCCTCGTGCAGGGTGATGGTGTCGTTCGTCTTGAGGCCCGCGACCTTGGAGGTAACGCCGATGTCTCCCGCGTTGAGTTCCGGGACTTCCACCAGCTTCTTGCCCTGGGCCTGGTAGAGCTTTCCGATCTTTTCCTTCTTGTTTTCCCGG
>CAYTYG010000537.1:0-1554 GCA_964441515.1 uncultured Treponema sp. | reverse complement strand
GCGGCCGACGCCCTTTCCCTCGCCCTTTCCTCCACCCGGGGACCCGTAATCCTCGCAGGATTGGACATGGCCAGCCTCGACCTGCGCTCCCACTGCCGTCCCCACGGGTTTGACGCCCTTCTTCGTAAATCCGAGGGAAGGCTCGAACCCGGGCTCGGGATCGCGTGGGAGAGGGAGACGAAGGCTTTCCCCTCCCGCAGCGGCCCTTGGCGCCGCGGAAGGAGTTTCGACCTGTACGCTACGGGAATCGCCGCGGGAAACAGCGGCAGGGTGCTTCGCGCCCTGCCTTCTCCCGTCGATGTTCCGGGGACCGTTCCGGCATCCGCAACCCGCATCCGGGACCTTCTTTCCGGCCTCCCCCCCGCGGTCCGGACGAGCTTCCCGGAAGCCGCCTCCCCCTCCCGGCGGGTTAAGGCTTCCCGGGCCCAGGCCGTCCTTTCCGCTTGGGAGGACTCCGTACTTGCTTCCCTCCGGGGAAGCGGACCCGCCGCCCTTTCGGACCGCGTCCGCTTCCTCCTCTATGCCCTGGGCGGAGCGGAAGCCTCGGGTTTCCTTGCCCAGGCCGCGCGGGGCGTCCGGGACTCCCTACTCGCGGACAAGGCCGCCGACGCGGTCCTGGCCTCCTTGAAGCTCCTCCGGGAGGCCGCAACATGAACGGATTCCTCGAGAGGAACCTCCTGGCCTTATCCGGCTCCGACCCCGAACTCGCGTCCCGCATCCAGTCCGCTTCCCCGGACCCCAGGCTAACCCGCGAGGCGTCCCGATCCGGTCCTCCCGTTCCCGTCCTTCTGCGCGAGACCGGATCCCTGGCCCTGAATTCCCGCATGGATCCTTTGCGGGAGGCGGAGCGCATAGCGGAGGCCTACCCGGAGGGCGGATTCCTGGTCTTCCTGGGCATGGGGGCCGGCTACAGCATCCGTCCCTTCCTGGGCCGGGGCTCCATGGGGGGCGCCCTGGTAATCGAGTATTCCTTGCCCTATGTCCGCTCTATCCTGGAGCTGTTCGACCTTGCTCCCGTGCTCTCGGACGGACGGATACGCCTTCTCGTGGATCCCGGCGAGGACGAACTGGAGCGGGCTCTCGTGGAGGCGTACATACCCATCCTTACCGGCGACCTTTTCACGGTGCCCCTGAGGGCCCGGGTGGACGCGGATCCGGCTCCCTTTTCCCGGGCCGCGGAAATCGTACGCAGGGTGCTCTCCCGGGTTTCCGACGACTACAGCGTCCAGGCTTTTTTCGGCCGCAGATGGTTCTCCAATACCGTCCGCAACCTGAAGGCCGCGGAAAAAGCCGTCCGCCCCCTGCCGCCCGTGCGGGAGGCCGTAGTCACGGCCGCGGGGCCTTCCCTGGACGACCTGCACTCCTCGATCGAAGGGGAGCGAAAAGGCCGTTTCCTGATCGCCACGGATACGAGCATGGGTTCCCTCCTGGCCCGCGGGATACTTCCCGATGCCGTTGTCTCCATAGACTGCCAGCACATCAGCTATTACCACTTCCTGACTCCCGTTCCCAAGGAAGTTCCCCTGATCGTGGATCTCGCCTCGCCCCCCTCCG
>CAYTYG010000536.1:0-1555 GCA_964441515.1 uncultured Treponema sp. | reverse complement strand
GTGACGGAAGCCCCTTCCGAGCCCCTGGCCGTACGGTCCCGAAGGCTGGGTTCCAGCCTGGAGGCGGAAGCCCGGGACTTCCGCTACCGGGGTCTCGTCGAGGCCGCACGAGGGTTCGGCTGCGACCGCATTCTTACGGCGCATACGAAGGACGACCAAACGGAAACCATTCTTTTGCGGGTGCTCTCGGGCTCCGGAACCGCGGGGCTCCGGGGCATACCCCCGGACCGTCCTCCCTTCCTCCGCCCCTTCCTTTCCCTGTCCAAGCGGGAACTCCTTTCGTACCTGGAGTCCCTGGGCCAGGACTGGCGGGAGGATTCCACGAACGAGGCGGGGGATTACCGGAGGAACCGACTGCGAAGGGACATCCTTCCGCGCCTGGAGGAGGCCGTGCCCGGCTTCCGGTCCTCCCTCGCGTCCCTGTCCGAGAAGAGCCGACTGGACGAGTCGTACCTGAAAGCCGCCGCCGGGAAGGCTCTCCCGGTCCGGCGTACCGAACGGGAGAGCTCCTTTCCCGCGGCCGCGTTCTGGCGGGCCCATCCGGCTCTCCGCTTGCGGGCCCTCACGGCCGAAGCCGGAAGGCTGGCCGGCCGGGGTGTCCGCGTCCCCTACGCCCTCGTCCGCCCGGCGGCCCTCGCCTCCCGTTCCCGGGAAGCAGGTTTCCAGCAGCCCGCGGATCGAATACTCGCCGAGGGAGCCGGGTTCCGGTTCGTCGCGTCCGAGGATGCTGTCCGGGTCGTCCTTCTGCGCGGCGCCTACGCCGGGGAAGGTCCGGACCCCGGGGGGAAGGGCGCCGGGGATGTAACCTCCCGGGGAGGATTTGAGTTTTCGTTCGAACAACCGGGCATACGCAGAATTGATACGGGCGGCTCCTGTAGGATATACTTCTGCAAGGGAGGCCCCGGCCCGGTCCAGGGAACCTTCGATTTCCCCGTCCTGGTCCGATCCCGCCGCCCGGGGGACAGGCTGGAAATCCGCGATGGAACCAAGTCCGTGGACGACCTTCTAGCGGAGCTTTCGGTCCCCAGGGAGTTGAGGGATTTCGTACCTGTTTTGGAGGACCGGCGGGGAGTTTTCGCGGTGCTGGGATCGGCGCTGGGAGGTCGGGATCGCTATCGCCATCATCCCGAAGACCTGGACTTGTCCCTCCCCGTCCTGTGCGTGGAACTGACCGGATTCGAGCCTTTTTTCTTAAAGACCATGAAAGGAGCGCCAGAGCGCAATGAGTTCCAACAACGATAAGAACAGCCCTTCCCAGCCCCCCCGGAAACCCCTGGAAGGCCCTCCCCGGGGGAACCGCTTCGCCCTGATACTATTCGTCGCCCTCATGGGGGCGTTTTCCGTTTTCTTCCTTACGGAGCAGAAATCCGCGGCCAACGAGATCTCGTATTCCGCCTTCCTTTCCTACCTCGAGCAGGGTAACGTGGAAGCGGTCAAGATCATCGACCAGACCGAGATCGAGGGCAAGCTCCGTGGAAAGACCGGCAACACCGCCTTGTTCAAGACCCGCATACCCTACGCGGACCTGGAGCTGGTCGGCACCCTGAGGAAGAAC
>CAYTYG010000535.1:0-1556 GCA_964441515.1 uncultured Treponema sp. | reverse complement strand
CACCATCTTCCAGGATGAGGCCCCGGACGGTGAAGACGTCGTTTTTCAGGCCGCATTCGAAACCGATCTTCTCGTACGGGAATTCCCGGAAAAACTTGGCCATCAGCGACGTTCCCAGCCCGCTCACCCCGGCGCCCGTGCTTACCGTGGAGATGGAGTTCACCGCCTTGAGGCTGACCAGCTGGTCCACCCCGTCCACGGGCACAGACTCCATTCTGAGGTGAAACGCCACGGGCTGGCCGTAGGCGACCCGCAGCCCTTCCGCGACGCCGGAGAGGCGCCCCGTGATCCGGCCGACGCCCGCGGCTTCGGAAAACCGCTCCAGGTCGAGCAGGTCCACCCGCACGTCGGCGCCGATCTCCCGCCCCGCGCCGAAAGGCCGCTCCACGGTCACGTTCCGGATGTCCAGCCGTCCGCCGTACAGTCTCCCGCTCAGTTCCCCGGATGCGGTCATGCGCTCCCGCCCGATGGAGACAGGATCGAGGAGACCGCCAAGGGATCCCTCCAGGATGGAGTTGTCCCCCGAAACCCGGGCGAAGTCGAGCCCGTCCAGGCGCGCCGCCATGTGGATGCGGAAGTCCGGGGAAAGCGGCTCCTCCACCCGGATCCGCCGAAAGGACAGCGCGGCTCCGAGCAGCGACGCATCGATCGCGCCTTCGAGGTAGAGGTTGTTGGGCACCAGGACCGCGGGCATCTCCAGAGGACCCAGCTCCTGTCCCGCGAGGCGCAGCTTCTTCAGGCGCAGGCGGCCCCATTTCGACGCATCGGCCGGTTTGGGGCGGGCCGGGTTCTGCGACCCGAGGGAGTAGGCGACCGGCAGGGCGATGTCGAGCCCTTTGACCATCGGCGGCTCCTTCCCCTGGCGGACGGCGGCGGAGCTCACGCGGAGCGTCCCCGCCAGATCCGCCTTCTTCCCCGACCCGGAGAAGGAGAGGTCGAGCGCGGCGATCCCGTCCGTCTCCATCGACGCCAGATCGGCGTGCGACGCGGACAGGGGATCCCTGAGAAACGTCCGGAAGACCGGGCCGAGCCGGGCATCGTCCAGCGTCATCCGCCCCTGGTGACGCCACGAGCCCCCCGCGCGGCGCACCTTCCCCTCGATGCTCACCCGGCCGAATCCCCCCCAGGCGGCAGCCATGGACAGGTCGGCGTACTCTTCCGGGCCTTTGCGCGTCCCCATCGCCTGGAGGTCGAGGGGGTCTTTTGCGAAGTCGATGTACACCGTCCCCCAGAGCGCCTCTCCCCGCCGCAGGGCCAGGTCGGCTTTGGCCCGCGGCTGCCGGGAAAGCACCGTCTCCAGGTTCAGGGTTCCTTCCAGTCCCTGCCCCATCACGTCGCCGGAGGGCGACGAGAAGGTGATTTTCCCGAGCTGGACCGCCGTCGCGATCCTGTGCCCGCCCCCCTTGGCGGGCTCGATGCGGGAGGAAAGACCGACGGCGCCCGCGGGCGACCAACCGGCCCATTTCTTCCCGCTCAGCGCCTGCGCGAGGGAAACCAGCTTGTCCACGGGAAGGTCCGCCCCGTTCAGCCGGCCGGCGACACCCCCCCCGCGGAAC
>CAYTYG010000534.1:229-1556 GCA_964441515.1 uncultured Treponema sp. | reverse complement strand
CGCCGTTCTCGTTTATGGCGGCGAAGCGAAAAACTCTTCGTCGCTTTAAGGAGCAGGAAGGCGCCGGAGGGTTAAAAGGGTGTTGAAAATGCGTGTAGACACATTTTCAACACCCTGTTGAACCCTCCGGCGATCCAGGGAAGCTTTTTCATTGTTGCCACCTCCGCGGGGGGGCGGCTATAATCCGCTTCATCCCGCAACCGCGTAAGGCATCGGGCCGGGGAAGGAAACATAGCCATGTACTTGATGGAAAACGAGGACGAAAATCGCCGGCTGGAAATAAAAACGGACACCGCGGTCGTCCAGGCCCTCGCCCGCCGCGCGGGGTTGGCCTCCGGTATGCGGGTCCTGGACGCCGTCTGCGGCCCGGGCCTCACGACCGCCGCCCTGGCGGCGGTCGTCGGGGAGCGGGGATCCGCCGTCGGCTTCGACGCGTCCGAGGAGCGCATCTCCCACGCCCGGGCCGCGTACGGGGACTCCCGGACGGAATTCCACGTGCGGGACTTCCTGAAGCCGATCGAGGGCCTGGGAAGCTTCGATTTCGCGTGGATGCGCTTCGCCCTCGAGTACTACAGGGCGGAGAGCTTCGACATCGCGCGGAACGTCGCCTCCACCCTGAAGGAAGGGGGAATCCTCTGCCTCGTGGACCTGGACTACAACTGCCTCAGCCATTACGGCATGTCCTCCCGGCTCGAGGCCGCCCTTTCCTTCGCGGTCCGACAGCTCGAGGAGAAGGCCAACTTCGACCCCTACGCGGGACGGCGGCTCTATTCCCACCTGTACCGGATGGGCTTCCGGGACATCCGCGTGGAGGCCGGTGCGCATCATCTCATCTACGGGGAGCTCGGCAAGGTCGACGAGTACAACTGGGGGAAGAAGTTGGATGTCATCGCGGGACGTCTGCCCATGGAGCTTCCGGGCTATTCGAACCCGGGGGAATTCCGGGAGGATTTCATGTCGTTCTTCCGGGATCCCGGCCGTTTTACCTATACGCCGGTCATAGCCGCCTGGGGCCGCAAGCCCCGGGAAGCAGCCTGAACGGACATTGCATCCTAGGGCGGCGGCGTTTTCCGGCCGCCGCTATGGAGCGCGGGAAGCCGCGGGCGCGGACAATCCGTTCCGTTCGAGGACCTTGATCAAGGCTTCCACCACTTTCGCGTCGAAGTGCTTTCCGCTCTCCTTCCGGAGCAGGTCGATCGCGCCTTCGATGTGTAGGGGTTCGTGGTAATGCCGTTTGGCCGTGATGGCCTCGAAGAAGTCCGCCACGGCAAGGATCCTGGCTCCCAGGGGTATCTCGCCGCCCCGCAGCCCCTTGGGGTACCCCGTC
>CAYTYG010000534.1:0-219 GCA_964441515.1 uncultured Treponema sp. | reverse complement strand
ATACGCGCCGGAAAAGTTGATGCGGCTCAGGATGTCCTGGGTCTTGACGACATGGGTCTTGATCTCCTCGCGCTGCTGGACGGTCAGGGGGCCGCTTTTCTTCAGGATAGAATCCTTGATGCCTATCTTCCCGTAATCGTGCAGCTGGGCGGCCACCCGTATGACGTCCGTGAACTCTTCCGTGAAATTCATCTCCTTGCATATCGCGACGGCGAATTC
>CAYTYG010000533.1:0-1559 GCA_964441515.1 uncultured Treponema sp. | reverse complement strand
CAAGATCATCGGGATGCTCGGCGCGCTGCACTACCGGACCAGCTACGGGCAGAACGTCCTGGCGCACTCCAAGGAGGTGGCGGTCATCGCGGGCATGCTGGCCGCGGAGATCGGCCTCAACCGGGAGATCGCCAAGCGGGGGGCACTCCTCCACGACATCGGCAAGGGCATAGAGACGGATTCGGACCAGAACCACGCCGAGGTGGGCATGGAGCTTGCCCGGAAGCTGGGCGAGGATCCCCGGATCGTGAACGCCATCGGGTCCCACCACGCGGACATCGAGCCCTCCTGCCCCGAGAGCGTGATCGTCCAGATGGCGGACGCCATCAGCGCGGCCCGGCCCGGCGCCCGCCGGGAAACCCTGGACAACTATATCAAGCGCCTGGAGAACCTGGAAAACATCGCGGAGAGCTTCTCCGGCGTGGACAAGGCCTACGCGATCCAGGCCGGGCGGGAGCTCCGGATTCTGGTGAACAACGAGCAGGTGTCCGACGAGGACGCCAAGGACCTCTGCAAGTCCATAGCCAAGAAGATCGAGACGGACCTGCGGTACCCGGGGCGCATCAAGGTGACGATCATTCGGGAGACCCGCATCGTCGAATACGCGCGTTAACGAAAGCGCATCGCGCTTTTCGTTAACGCGGCGCCGAAGGGACGCTATACGTTCCTTCGGCGATGAAAAGGATGCCTTCCGCGGCTGTTGGAAGTTGTCTGGGTTCATCGATATTTTAACGGGGCCGTCCGACAGGGCGGCTCCGGTTTTTTACCGGGGACAGGGGCGCGGCCCGCAGGTGAGGAGATTGTTTTGCAGGAAACCGTCCGGGTCCTGATGCTGGGCGACGTCATCGGCGCCGCCGGGCTGAGGGCCCTCTTCGTCGGCCTCAAGGACCTGATCAAGAAGACCCGCGCGGACCTCGTGGTCGCCAACGGGGAAAACTCGGCCTCCGGCTTCGGCATCACGAAGGCGGCGGCGGACCAGATGTTTTCCCTGGGGGTGGACGTGATAACAACCGGGAACCATGTTTGGGAAAAGAAGGACACCGACAAGCTCCTGGATTCGGAGCCCAGGATCCTTCGCCCCGCGAATTATCCCCCCGGGGTGCCGGGAGCCGGTTTCCTGGCCCTGGAAAAGGGCGGCGTTTCCTGGCTGGTCGTCTCCCTCCAGGGCCGGGAACGCCTGTATCCCATCGACTGCCCGTTCCGGGCGGCGAAGGATATCCTCAAGCGGCACCGGGAGGTCCTGACGGTCATCGATTTTCACGCCGAGTCCACGGAGGAGAAGGAAGCGCTCGGGTTCTACCTGGACGGCGAGGCTACCGTCGTGGCGGGAACCCACACCCACGTCCAAACCGCCGACGAGCGGGTTCTGCCCGGGGGGACGGGATACATCACCGACCTGGGCATGACCGGGCCCGAGGACTCCGTCATCGGGGTGAAGACCGACGTATGCCTCCGGCGCAGCCTCTCCCAGATGCCCCTGAAGATGGAGACCGCCGAGGGGGAGGGCGGAATCCAGGGGGCCCTCTTCGAGATCGACGCCTCCTCCCGGCGGACCCTGG
>CAYTYG010000532.1:0-1568 GCA_964441515.1 uncultured Treponema sp. | reverse complement strand
CCGCCGTGCTGCTTCCCTTCTTCGTGGCCACCCTGGTCCGACTGGTCCAGGGCTCCGGAACCGTGGCCATGATCACCAGCGCGTCCATCACCGCTCCCATCCTGGCCTCCTCGGGGGTCAATCCGGCCCTAGCCGCGCAGGCCGCGTGCCTGGGTGCCATGGTCTTCTCGTACTTCAACGACTCCTACTTCTGGGTTGTGAACCGGATGCTGGGCATCGAGGACGTCAAGGACCAGATACGCGTCTGGTCCGTCCCGACGACGATAGGCTGGGCCCTCGCCCTGGTGTTGATCACCATCCTGTCCTTCCTCCTGCCCGCCTGACCCGCCGCCGTACAGGGCCGCCCGGAAAAACGCTTCCCGGGCGGCCCTTTTCGAGGTAGAGGTTGACGACGTCCCCGCTCCCCGGCCCCTCCCCGTCCGACCCTTTATAGAGGACCGAGAGCCTCCTCCGCAGACGTCCGCCCGCGGATTCCTCCTCGATAAAAGTGGACCATAGCTCCAGGCCCGCCACGCTTTCAGGCCGGGACACGGGGAAGGATGGTTCGCGGGAAAGCTTCCTGTCGGAGGCGTCCAGGCGCATCTTGAGGACCGCGGGCGCCTGGCTTTCCATGCGCTCCCGCTCCTCCGGCGTGGGCGGACGCTTCACGAGAACCGGGGGATCCCCGGCTCGGACGGGAGCCGCGAGGAACCAGAACGCCTTCCGGCCGGCGTACCAGGCCTTGAGAACCCGGCCCCTATGCTCGGCCTCCAGATGGGCGAACCGGTCGTTCCCCTAGAGTTCAAGGCTGCCGAAGCTCGACGAGCCCAGCTCCGCATCGAAGCTGACGTGGTATTTCTCCTTTTCGATGTCCAGATCCTCCCGGAACGAAAGGATCTTGCCGGCCAGGGTGTATTCGAGCCCTTCCACGGCCAGCCGATCTCCCAGGACCACGAAGACGTCCCCGCCTTCCTTCCTCCCGGCCAGGACGAAGGTCTTCGGGCGGACCGAGAAGCCCTCCACGTGCACGACGGGGCTGCGGAAGGGAAGCGGTTCCGGGCGCCGGCCGCGGAGGGGCAGGACTCGGGGCGGAAAAAGAACGCGTACAGGGGAAGGCCGGCCCGCTTTCCCGACACGGCCCACGCCGCCGCCCCGGCCGCGACCCCCAGGGCGGCCAGCCGGTCCGCCAGGAGGAACGCGTCCAGGACGCGGAGGTCCGCCCGGGCCAGGGTCAGGGCGGAATAGGCGACTACGGGGGAAAAGCAGGCCGCGAAGAGCGCCCCGAACGACGCCCCGCCAAACCGCCTTCCCGCGGCAAGCAGGAGCGCCAGGACCGCGAAGAAGACCGCGCAGGATACCGCGTACGCCAGGAGCGCCAGGAACAGGCGCAGGGCGTAGGAGAGGGGAAACCGGCTGAACCACTCCGGGGGGCCCCACGCGTTCAACAGGGAGAGAACCAGGGCGGAGGACGCGGAAGCGAGAAAGAGGCTGAAGGCTCCTCGGGCTTTCATGATGTTTCTACCGCTCAAAACATCTCCGAAAGGATACTGGTAATAAACCAGAGTAGAATATTGAACCTGTCCATTGTA
>CAYTYG010000531.1:0-1581 GCA_964441515.1 uncultured Treponema sp. | reverse complement strand
ACGGTCCTGCCCATCTTCAAGGGCGTCTACAAGAAGGGAGCGGGCCTGGGGCCGGCCGTGGCCTTCCTCTACTCCGGGCCGGCCATCAACATCCTGGCCATCGTGCTCTCGGCCAAGGTTTTCGGATGGGAATTGGGGCTCGCGCGCGCCGTCGGCGCCATCGCGTTCTCCATAATCATCGGACTTGCCATGGCCCTAATCTTCCGCAAGGACGACGCAAAGCGCGCCGCCGACGCCCGTATGTTCATGGCTCCCGAAGAAAAACCGGCGCGAAGCCTGGGCCGGATGATCGTCTACATGGCCGGCATGATCGGCATCCTGGTGTTCGTGAACTGGGCCGACTCCAAGGGCGGCAGCGCCGCCTGGGACGCCATCTATTCCGCGAAATGGTGGATCACGGGAGCCTTCGCGCTGGTCCTTGCCTACACGATCATAAAATGGTTCAACAAGGACGAACGGATCGAGTGGGTCGTCGCTACCCGGGATTTCTCCCTCCAGATACTGCCCCTCCTGTTCGGCGGCGTCCTGGCGGCGGGCTTCCTCTTGGGCCGTCCCGGGCACGACGCCCTCATCCCCACATCCTGGATCGCGGGGCTACTGGGCGGAAATTCACTGTTCGCCAACCTTTTCGCTTCCGCGGCCGGGGCGCTCATGTACTTCGCCACGCTGACCGAGATCCCCATCATCCAGGGGCTCCTGGGCGCGGGCATGGGTAAGGGTCCCGCGTTGGCCCTGCTCCTGGCCGGTCCGAGCCTGTCCCTGCCCTCCATACTGGTCATAGGCGGCGAGCTGGGCTGGAAGAAGACCCTCACGTACGTGGGGCTTGTGGTTGTTCTCTCCACAGCGGCCGGTCTGGCATTCGGGGCCATGGCTTGAACCGGCTACGGCAAAGGATCGATGACGAAACGAGGAGATACCATGTCGAAGGAAGGAACCGGAGGCATCGGCTTTTTCGCGAAATACCTTTCCTTATGGGTTGCCCTCTGCATCGCCCTGGGAGTGGCCGTCGGCTACTTTCTGCCCGGCGTGCCCGCATTTCTGGGCAGGTTCGAATACGCCAGGGTCTCCATTCCCGTGGCCCTCCTCATCTGGCTCATGATCTACCCTATGATGCTCAAGGTCGACTTCACGAGCATCAAGAACGCCGGCAAGAAGCCCAAGGGCCTCATCGTCACCCTGGTCGTCAACTGGCTTATCAAGCCCTTCACCATGTACCTGATAGCGTGGTTCTTCCTGAAGGTCCTTTTTAAAGCCTTCATTCCCTCCGAGCTGTCCACGGAATACCTGGCCGGCGCCGTGCTCCTGGGCGCGGCGCCCTGCACCGCCATGGTCTTCGTCTGGTCCTACCTCTCCGACGGAGACCCCGGATACACGGTCGTCCAGGTGGCGGTGAACGACCTGGTCATCCTGTTCGCCTTCACCCCCATCGTCGCCTTCCTTCTGGGCGTCGGCGACGTCCGCGTACCCTTGGATACCCTGATCCTCTCGGTCGTGCTCTTCGTGGTCATCCCTCTGGGTTTCGGCGCCCTGACCCGCTCCCGGCTCATCCGAAAGCGCGGCAAGGAGTGGTTCGACGGAGTG
>CAYTYG010000530.1:0-1584 GCA_964441515.1 uncultured Treponema sp. | reverse complement strand
GGCGCCGTCCAGGCGCAGGGTTTGGATAAAATCCAGGTCGTGGCTCGCCATGACCACGGTCTTCGAGCTGTCGGAGAGGATTTCCTCGTTCAGGAAGTCGGAAAACCTCTTGCGAAGGTTCCGGTCCAGGTTGACCGTGGGCTCGTCCAGGAGAACCAGGCTTCCCTGCCGGGAGAGGAGGATCATCAGGGTGATCCGCTGGAGCTCGCCGCCCGAGACCTCGTCGGGGTAGAGGCGGGCGAAGGAGGAGAAATCGAGATCGAAGTACCTCCGGAGCCTGCGCTCAATCTCCTCCCGGGATTCCGGGGCCAGGAGCCGTAGGTTGTGCTCCAGGGTGAGGGAAGGATTCATCGCCTGGGCGCTTTCCGCGGGCACGAACACCAAGCCCCGGCCCATGATCTCCGACCAGGTCCCCTGGGAGGTTTTCCGCCCCCCCGCATAGGCCGGAAGTCCGTGGATCCGCATGTCCCCGTTCAGGGCGAAAACCCGCAGGGGCAGGAATCCCGCGGCCGCCCGCAGGAGCACGGACTTCCCGACGCCGGTTGGCCCCAGGACCACCGTGGAGCTTCCCCCGGGAGGAGAAAAATCCGCCCCGTCCAGGAGCCTCCGGTCGCCCAGGGTTATGGAGAACGCCTCCAGAGTTAAAGGCGCGGTCTTCATGGCCGTTCCTCCTTCCGGTCCCCCAGCACGAGCAGGAAGGCCGTGCTGATCAGGACGAGGGCCGCGGAGGGCAGCCAAAAGAGCAGGGGGCTCCCCCCCTCGAAAAGAGCGTCCCGGTTCGCGGCGATGAGGGCCCCCGGGCTGTGGTGGGCCGGGGTTCCGTAGCTTCCGAATCCCAGCTGGATGATGAACCCGAAGGAGCAGTCCAACACGAGGGTCCGCAGGAGTATCCCAGCCACGGCCTGCCTCAGGGCCGACCGCAGGACGGCGGTCTTCATAAGCACCGCGAGGATGTGTCCCTTGGTGAAGCCGTAGGACCGGAAGGAGAGGCTGTATTTCCGGTGGTACAAATCCCCCAGGGGTATGGCCAGGGTTCGAACGGATTCCGGCAGGGTCGTCAGGGTCGCCGCGAAGATGAAGACCCCGAGGGACGCCAATTGGGAGGCTTCCGCGGAGTGCCGCGCGAGATACCCGGAGACCGGGGCGTAGCAGAAGAGGGCGATCAGGATGGCCGGCACGGACTCCACGGTCTTGAGGGCGCTGGAGGCGGCGCGTCCGAACCGCTGGGAGAGCACGCTCGCGTAGCCCAGGACCAGCGTGATCAACGCGGCGAAGGCGACCGTGGCGCCCAGGGTCACCGCGAGCTGCCGGAACGACCGGACCAGGGCCTCGGCGTAGGCCGCCGGTGCGCCCTCGGGAATCCAGAACCGAAGAAGCCGCGCGGGCAGCCAGGCCGCGGCCAGAGGAGAGGCAAGGACCAGGACGAAGAGGGCGGCCGCGGCCCTATATAGCTTTTTCATACCACCTCGGGTAGATGAGGAAGAGGAATATCTTCACGACGAACGCGACGAACGCGTTCACGCACAGCAGGATGAACACGGACGCCACGAGAAGATCCGTGTTGGCGGCGAGCAGGGCGTCGGC
>CAYTYG010000529.1:0-1612 GCA_964441515.1 uncultured Treponema sp. | reverse complement strand
CTCCTGCGGCGTAGTCTCCATGAACTTCGTGCTGGGCAAGGCGGGGGGCAACGAGGTCCTGGCCATCCTGGCCGGCGTGGGAGTCATGGCGGTCCTGGGCTTCGCCTGCGGGGCCCTGAACGGCCTTCTCATCACCAAGGGAAAGATCGTACCCTTCATCGTCACCCTGGGCACCATGAGCATCTTCCGGTACCTCTCCCTGCAGATGGCCAACGCCGGGGAGTTCGCCTCCCAGAGCCAGCTCTACGGGACCTTCGGGATGTCCAAGCTCTTCGAGGTGAGGATAGGGGAGCATGCCGTTTCCCTGCCGGTGCCCGTGTTCGTTCTCCTCGCGATGGCGGCGATCCTGGCCTTCGTCCTGGACAACACCCGCTACGGGCGCTACCTCTGCGCGACGGGTTCCAACTCCCGGGTTGCCCAGTACTCCGCGGTGCGCGTGGACCGCGTCCGGTTCTGGGCCTACGCCGTCAACGGCGTCTGCGTCGGGGTTTCCGCGGCCCTCCTGGCCGCGCGGTTCAACACGGTATCCACGCCGAACTTCGGCCTGGGATTCGAGATGGACGCCATCGCGGCCACCATCATAGGCGGCACGGCCATGGCGGGGGGCCGCGGCTCCGTCTGGGGGACGATCATCGGGGTCTTCATGCTCCAGATCATCCAGAACATGCTGAACATGGCGGGGCTCTCGCCCTACCTCCAGGGGGTGGTGAAGGGCATCGTGATCATCGGCTCGGTGTACATACAGAAGCAGCGGCAGTGACGCCGGGGCCGCGGGTTTAGGTTCGCGCGATTTCGTTCCCGGGTGGGGACGATGATTTCCCTCGTCGAGGGTTCGCCCCGGGCAGGGGCGTCGCAAGTCGTGTTCAGGGAAGGGAAAGGGAGGATCGGGATGAAAAAAGCACTGCTAGCGCTTCTCATCGTGGCCATGGCCGTGGGAGGGGCGTTCGCCCAGGCCAAGGTCTACAGGATCGGCGTGTCCATGCCCAGCGCCACCCACGGCTGGATGGGCAACGCGAACTGGTGGGCCCAGCGCGCCGAGAAGGACTGGGAGGCCCGGGACAAGAGCGTCCAGATCGAGCTCAAGTTCTCCGGCACCGTGAACCAGCAGGTGGCGGACATCGAGGACCTCATGGTGAAGAAGGTGGACGCCCTGGTGGTGTTCCCCCACGACACCTCGGTGACCAGCGTCGTGGAGAAGGCCTTCAACGCGGGGATCTACGTGGTCGTGCTGGACCGCGGCGTCTCCAAGGAAGGCATCTACGACATCTACATCACCAACGACGACGAGGCCTACACCCGCAAGGGCATGGAATGGCTGGCCAAGCAGATGGGCTACAAGGGCAACCTGCTCCTGATCAGCGGAACTCCCTGCCCTATAGACACCATCCGCACGGACACGATCAAGGAAGTGGTGAAGAAGTATCCCAACATCAAGATCCTGGACGTCCAGCCCGGCGACTGGAACAAGCAGAAGTCCCTGAGCGTCATGGAGAACTACCTGCAGAAGTACAAGCAGATCGACGCCGTGTACACCGCGGACGACGACATGATGCTGGGCGCCCTGCAGGCCTACAAGGAGTCCGGACGCAGGGACATCAAGTTCTTCCTGGGC
>CAYTYG010000528.1:0-1618 GCA_964441515.1 uncultured Treponema sp. | reverse complement strand
CCCTTGTTCCCCTTCTTGAGCTCCGCCTCCATCTCGGACCAGAGCTTGGTGAGCTTCGTGCCCGTCAGGGTATAACCGCCGGTGCCGATGATGCAGCCGTGCTCGACCAGGTAATCCAGGTTCGCCTTGCTCATGATGCTCACGACCCGCTTCTGGGTCTTGATGGAGTTGCCGGAGTACACGAAGTTGGTCCCCGCGATCGTCTCGTCCACGAAGCGCAGGCCCTTCTCGTTCACCCACACCATGGTGGGCTGGAAGGCCGAGGCGGTGTACAGGTGGGTTCCGTAGGGTATGCCCTTCAGGTTGCCCCCGTAGTAGAGGGCGGTCCCGATGTGGTAGAGGTCGGCGCCCGCCGAGAGCCCCATGGCTATACCGTCCCCGTCGCGCCCGGGCACGCCCATGGGCACCGTGTTTTCGGGGTCGATGCCGATGTACTCCCGGACCATCTTGGGGTTCTCCGCGTACCCGCCGGTGGCCAGGATGACGACGGGAGCCGTGATCGTCAGCTTGGACCCGTCCAGCCTCTGCGCAACGACGCCGGCCACCTTGCCGCCCTTCAGGATCAGCTTCTTGCCGGGGGTCTGGAACAGGATGCGGACCCCGGCCTTCTCGGCCGCGGCCTGCATGGACTTGATGTAGCCGCCGCCCATGCCCTCGAACAGGTGCCAGGTCTTAACCGAATCTCCCATGTAGGAGACTTCCGTGAATTTGACGCCCAGGCCCTCGAGCCAGTCGATGTTCTTCGCGGAGCTCTCGAAGTACTTCATCGAAAGCCGCGCGTCCATCATGTAGTGGTGGTAGCTTAGGACTCCCCGGAGTATGTCCGCGGGGGTAAGCGTGATCCCCGCCTCCTTCTGGAAATGCGACCCCACGGCGAACATCCCCTCGGTCATGAGGGTGGTCCCGCCCGCGAAGGCGTTCTTTTCCAGCAGGATCACGTCCAGGCCCATCTGCCGCGCCTGGACGGCGGCCGCCAGCCCGGCGCCCCCGGCGCCCACGACTACGACATCCGCCCGGGCGGTCTTCGGCTTGGCGCCCCCGGCGGCGAAGGCGGCCGGCGCGGCAAGCAGGGAGAGGCAGATCCCAAGCACTATGGGAAACTTGCGTATGGATACAGTCATTCTATCCTCCTGTATATAATACATATACACGAGTACAGTTTTATGTCAATAGAAAATTATCCATATTAGGCGTAGGTATGTATATGGGACCGCCCCCCAAACAGCCTGCGCGCCGCACCCCGGCGCCCGTCCTTCAAATGACGGGACTCCCGCCCTTTCGCAGGGCCGGATCGACGTCGAAGAGTATCTCCATCGCCCCCCGCATGGCTCCTATCTTCTCGAACCCCTCCTTAAGGACGGCCCAGCGGAAATCGTAGGCGATCAGGAGCTGGACGGCGATGAAATTGAGCTCGACGGCGTCCGCGGAGTTCCGGATCTGGCCGGCGGCCTGGCCCTTCCGGATGATCTCGATGGAAATCACGGACGAGGACACGCGGGGGTCGAAGGTCCCCCGGTTTTCGCTGAGGTTGGAGCGCATGCACTGGGCCAGGACCTACGACTTCGAAGGCGCCGGCGGCAACGACTTGAAAGCCTCTGGATTCCAGGATGTCCCGCCA
>CAYTYG010000527.1:0-1623 GCA_964441515.1 uncultured Treponema sp. | reverse complement strand
CCGGTGCGCGAGGCTCTCGTATTCCGCGAACATCGTCTGGCGGTACAAGGTGGCCAAAAGGTCGTCCGCCCGTGTGTTCACTAGGAAGGCCTTCATCCCCGGGGACCCGGCGTTCCGATAGAGGTAGTCGAACAGGAGCTGTTCGTTGAAGGTGCTGGCCACCTCCGCCTCGAAAATTGTGTACCCGTACTGGAGGAAGGGATTGCTCCGGGCCGAGTAGTGGGAGTGCATGGAGTGTCCTCCCTCGTGGGCCAGGGTGAAGACGTCCCGGAGCACGTCCTCCTTGTAATTGAGGAGTATGTAGGGATCCCCCAGGTAGGAGCCCGCGGAGAAGGCCCCGCTCCGTTTCCCCTTGTTCTCGTAGCGGTCCACCCATCCCCCGAGGAGCCCGCCCCGGAGGGTGTCCACGTACTCGGAGCCGAGGGGGGCGAGAGCCTCGCAGACCATATCCACGGCTTCCGAATAGGTATGGCGGCTTTTCGAGGCCGGCGCCAGGGGCACGTACACATCGTAGTGGCGGAGCTCCGGGACGCCCAGGACGCGTTTTCGGAGGGCGTAGTAGCGGTGCAGGTCCGGCAGGCCGGCGCCGACGGAGGACACGAGATTGTCGTACACCACCTCGCTGACCTCGTCCGGGAAGAGCGCCGCGGCCCGGGCCGACGGGAAGCTTCGGATCTGCGCCCGGTACTTGTCCAGCTTGCAGGAGCCCGAGTAGAGCTGGGCCAGGGTCGTCCTGTGGGCCTCGAAGGCGCCGTAAAACTGGAGGAACGCCCTTCGCCGCACGTCCCGGTCGGGGTTCCTCAGGAAAGAGGCGAAGGTGGACTGGCTAAGCTTACGGGGGCCCTCCGGGGTCTCGACCGTTCCGAAATCCATATCCACGTTCGTAAGGACGGAAAAGGCCTCCCGGGCCGTCTGGGCGGACTCCGCCTGGAGGGCCAAGAGGCGTTCCTCGGGCTCCGAAAGGACATGGGGCTTGTACCGGATCAGCTTCCGGAGGAACACCCGGAACTCCGCGAAACGCTCGTCCGCCAGCCACTGCGCGAGGGAAGAATCGGGTATCCTCTGGATCTCCGGGACGAGCCAGCTCCATTCCCCCTGACCCTGGGTGGCCGTCATCAGGTAGCGGTCCGCCCGGGCCCGGCCCTCGGAATCCCCCTCGTCCTCGGTCTGGCGGAGCTCGGAATAGTAGCCCAGCCGCTCCTCCAGGATGCCGTAATCCCGGTAGAAAGCCAGGGCCGCCAGGAGGCTGTCCGCGGAACCGGCCAAGGTGCCCTTGAAGGACGATATGCGGGGGATGCGGGCCGCGAGGTCGGAAAGCCCCTTCTCCCAGGCCCCGTCGTCCGGGTATAGCTTGCTTAGGTTCCAGCGGTCCTCGGGCCGTACATCCTTGCGGACCGGAATTTCCTCTTTCATGCCGTTCCTCCTGGTGTTCCCTGCGCGGGCGGCGCCGTCCGCGCAGGGGGCAGAGTATACACAATATCGTTTTTTTACGCAGGGCCCCGCCGGGGCCGCGGAAAGGGAACCCTCGGTCCTTTCCAATTCGACCGCAAGGCCCTACAATGAAAACGATGGAAGACACGCCTCAGGCCCTGCCCGGTTCCACGGCTTCCGAAGCGCTGGCCG
>CAYTYG010000526.1:0-1631 GCA_964441515.1 uncultured Treponema sp. | reverse complement strand
AAAACGGCCCCCGGGGCTTGGTGATCCCCACCCAGGAGAAGAACCTGCACGTACGCATCGATCCGGTCCGCCTGAGGTCCCTCCGTTCCTCGATCGGCAAGGAAACGGAGGAATGACTGTGGGAGGCGGAGCCTAGCGCGCCGCCGTCACCGGTTCCTCCTCGGTTTTCCGGGGTTTTCGGGGCCGGACCACGATCCCGCCTTCCTTGAGGTCGGCCACGGCCGTGAACCCGGGGCCGAACTTGCCCGCGATCACGTCCGACGATATGGGGTCCTCCAGGGTACGGGTAAGGAGGCGGCGCATGGGACGGGCGCCGTAGGTTACGTCGTATCCCTTCTCCACGAGCCAGTCCCGGGCCGCCTTCCTCACCTCCAGGGCCAGCCCTTTTTCCTCCAGGCGATGCTCCAGCTCCGCGAGCATCATGTCGAGCACGGAGCCCGCCTGTTCCTTGGACAAGGGGTGGAAGACCACGACCTCGTCCACTCGGTTCAGGAATTCCGGGTTGAAAAGCCGTTTGATTTCGGCCAGCGCGGCATCTTTGATGGAGGCCAGGTCGAACCGTACGTCCTCGGCCCGGAACCCGAGGGACTTGCCCTTCGCGATATCCCGGGTGCCCGCGTTGCTGGTCATGATGATTACGCAGTTCCGGAACGACACCGTGTGGCCCAGGTTGTCCCGCAATTCTCCCTCTTCCAGGAGTTGGAGGAGCAGGTTGAAAACGTCCGGATGGGCCTTCTCGATCTCGTCGAAGAGGATGACGCTGTACGGCCTGCGGCGGACCTTCTCCGTTAGCATGCCCCCCTGGTCATAGCCGACGTACCCCGGGGGCGCGCCCACCAGGCGGGACGCGTTGTGCTTCTCCATGAAGTCGGACATGTCCACCCGGATGAGGGCGTCCTCCGTCCCGAAGAGCCTCTCGGCCAGGGTTTTAGCCACAAGGGTCTTGCCCACCCCCGTTGGGCCCAGGAATATAAAGGATCCCGTGGGCCTCCGGTGGTCCGCGATGCCCGCCCGGGATCTCCGCACGGCCGTGGAAACGGCACGGATGGCCTCTTCCTGCCCCACCACGCGGCGGTGGAGGGCTTCCTCGAGTCCCAGGAGCCTCCCGGCCTCGCTCTCCTCCAGGCGGTCCAGGGGGATGCCCGTAGTCTCGGAAATGACCTCCCGGAGGTCCCTCTCGGTCACGAGCGCGCGGTCATGCCCGGGATCGGTGCCCCAGGAGTTCCGTATCCCCTCCAGGCGGGCCCGGAGCTTGCGGATCGAGTCCCGGATCTCCGCCGCTCGCTCGTAGTTCTGGGTGGAGACCAGGGCGAGCTTCTCCTCGGTCAGGCGCTGGATCTCCTCCTCGATCCGGGGAAGCTCCGGCGGCCGGGAAGGGTTTTCGATCTTGCGCTTGGATCCCGCCTCGTCCAGGAGGTCTATGGCCTTGTCCGGGAGGAAACGCTCCGTGAGGTAGCGCCGGGCAAGCACGGCCGCGGCTTCCACGGCGTCCCGGGAATACTCGACCCCGTGGAAGCTCTCGTACCTTTCCTTGATGCCCAGGAGTATGTCCACGGTCTGCTCGACCGTGGGCTCCTCGACCAGGACGGACTGGAAGCGGCGCTCCAGGGCGGCGTCCTTCTCGAAATACT
>CAYTYG010000525.1:0-1637 GCA_964441515.1 uncultured Treponema sp. | reverse complement strand
ATCGCCTTCATCGGCCTTCAGAACGCCGGACTCATCGTCAAGAACGACGCCACCCTCGTCGGGCTCGCGGACATCACGAAGGGGGCCCCCTTGCTGGCCCTGATAGGCCTTGTGATCATGGGCGTTCTCCTGATCTTCAAGGTGAAAGGCGCCCTGCTCATCGGAATCCTGGCCACGACCATCCTGGGCATACCCTTCGGAATCACCAAGATACCCCAGGGCTGGAACCCCTTCAGCACCCCCGCCGCGCCTCTGCTGTTCCAGTTCCAGTTCGACAAGATCTTCACCCTGGATTTCGTCATCGTGCTCTTCACGTTCCTCTTCGTGGACATCTTCGACACGATCGGCACCCTGGTGGGCGTCACCACCCAAGCCGGACTCATCAACAAGAATGGCGAAATTCCCAAGGTGAAGGAGGCCCTCCTTGCGGACGCCATCGGGACCGTCGCGGGCGCGTGCCTCGGGACCTCCACGGTGACCTCCTACGTCGAAAGCGCGGCCGGCGTGGCCGAGGGCGGCAGGACCGGGCTAACCTCCCTGACGACGGGCATCCTCTTCGCCCTGGCCCTCTTCCTCTCGCCGCTCTTCCTGCTCGTGCCCGGGGCAGCCACGGCTCCCGCGCTGGTTCTCGTCGGCCTGTTCATGCTGGCCCCCATCAAGGACATCGACCTCTCCGATTTCTCCGAGGCCATACCGGCCTTCCTGACCATCCTCATGATGCCCCTGGCCTACAGCATCGCCGAGGGCCTGGTGTTCGGAATCCTGGCGTACATCCTCTTGAAGCTCTGCTCCGGAAGGGCCAAGGACGTCCCCGTGGTGACCTGGATCGTCGGGGCCTTCTTCGTCCTTAAGCACCTGCTCTGACGGGCCTACGGGCTTTTCGTAAGTCCCGTACGAAAAACAAAAAGGGGCTGTCTAGGAAGTAATTCCAAGACAGCCCCTTTGTTCTTCCAAGCGGCCTACATCGTTCTTTGCACCGTGGTCTTGGAGACATAGGCCTCCGCGCAGTCCGGGAGGCCGCGGATCCTGTCCCTCCATCCCTGCGCCTCCTTCTCCGATGTATACGGCCCGATGCGGACCCGGTAGTGGGTGGTTCCGTCCACGTCCTTCAGGGTGATCACCGAGGACAGCCCCTTTTCGGCAAGCTCCGACTGGAGGTTCTCCGCGCGGGAGCGGCTGGTGGGGCTGGAGGCCTGTATCCACCACTCGGATACCGCGACGGTTTTTGGCTTCGGCACGCTAGCGGTTTTCCCGGAAGAGGGCGCCTTGGCCGCGGGCTTGGAGGATGCGGGGGTGTAGGATCCGCTCTTGGCGGGCAGGGGGAGGGCCGCTCCCGGAGCCGGGGCCGCGGGGGACAAGGCACCGGCGGAACCCGCCGGGGAGGGAAGGGCCGCGTCCGACGGAGCCGGGGCCGCGGGCAGGGCGGAGGCGGGGGGATTTTCGCCGTACACCACGACCACGTCCGAGGAGGACGCCTGGAGGGGCGTATCGACCGGGGGCAGGGGTGCGGGATTCCGTAGGTACTCGTCGGGTTCGGAAACCCGGGGAGGCGCCTCGTTGCCGATGGCGGCCGGGGCCAGGGGAGCGTCCCGTCGGGGCGCGAAGAGAAGAAGCGCGGTTCCGAAGAAAACCACGAG
>CAYTYG010000524.1:0-1640 GCA_964441515.1 uncultured Treponema sp. | reverse complement strand
CAACCCCGCGCAGTTCAACAAGTGAGGCGCCCCATGAGAAACCTTTTCTTGGCGTTTTTATTGGCCGTCGCCGCGATCGCGGGCGCCGCGGCCCAGGAGGAAACCCCGGAGCCGGCCCCCTCGGGGCCGGGCGGTGCGAAGGGGCTGGAGGTTTTCGGCTACATCCTGGAGAAGGCGTCCGTCGTTGGGGCCGAGGACGGCTCCGTACTCGCGGGGAACGCCCTTTCCGCCCGGTTCAAGGCGAATTGGCCCCTAAGCGACCGCCTTTCCTTCTTCTCGGAGTTCCGCGTACTCGGCTCCTTCGGGGCGGACAACGCCGCCGCCCTGGCCCGGAGCTACGGACTCCCGGTCCCCTCGACGGAGGACGAGCACTGGTCCCTGGAGGTCGACCATCTCTACGGGCGCGCGAACTTCGGCGTCTTCGACCTGTCCTTCGGCAAGCTGCCCGTCGCCTGGGGAACCTCCTATGTGTTCAATCCCACGGCCAAGGCCTATTCGGCGGCCTCCCTGGATTATTCTTCCGAGGAAACGCCGGGAACCCTCGCGATCGCCCCGAGCTTGGTCCTGGGCCCGGCCTTGTCCGTTTCGGGCTACCTCGCCTTCCAGGACAGGCTCTCCAGAAGCGGAACGGACATCGCGGAGGGGGAATTTATGAATCTTCCCTTCGGAGTGAAGGCGACGGGCATACTGGGTTCCTTCGATGTCTCGGTCTCGTTTATAAAGGAGGTTCTGTACGACGGGACGGGAGCCGCGTACCGGCGCCGGGCCTACATCGGCGCGGATTTCGCGGGCGCGGTTTGGGATTTCGGGGTGTACGGCGAGGCCGCCCTGGGCCTGCCGGATTCCGTCGCGGACGGCACAGGTCCGTCGGATTTCGACCTCGGACGCGACCTGGAAGCCGCCGTGGGATTCGACTACACCTTCCTGGATATAGAAGTGGAGACCCGGGCGGAATACTACTACCGGGGAGAGGGCGCGGGGCGCAAGGAGGACTACGACGCGTCGGAGCTCCTTACGGGAAGCTCCTCCGTTCTCGGGCGGCATTACCTGTTCCTCTACGCCTCCCGCGTCACGGCGGACTACTTCAAGCTGACCCTGGCTGCCCTCGCGAACCTGGGCGACGGGAGCTGGATGCTCCTTCCCGAGATCGCCTGGGACGCTGCGTCGGACCTGGAGGTGAAGCTGGGGGCTTACGTTCCCCTGGGCTCCCGGGGCAGCGAGTACGACGGGCGCTTCGACCTGTCCGGCCTGGGCCTGGGGGAAGTCGACCTGATCACGCCCCGGATCCACGCGAGCGTCAAGCTGAGCTTCTGAACGGAGCCGGCCGCGGTCTTCTAGATAGGATGATTCTTGTCGTAGTCCCGACGCCTTTTAAAACAGGCCCGCCGTCTGGCGGGCCTGTTTTTTAGCGCCGAAAGGGAGTCGCCCTACGGCCCGTGGCTTCGTGCCCCGGGCCTCCGGGCCGTCTCGCTCGCTGGCGGCGCGCTTCCTGCGCGCCTTCCGCGGCTACCGCAGCGCGCTCGCTCGTTTCGACTCCCTTTCGGCCTTCAATGAACAGACCCGCCGTCTGGCGGGCCTGTTTTTTAGCGCCGAAAGGGAGTCGAACCCTCGTCTCCAGCTTGGAAGGCTGGGGTAATAGC
>CAYTYG010000523.1:0-1648 GCA_964441515.1 uncultured Treponema sp. | reverse complement strand
GAAGACCCTCTGGCCCCTATTCCGCCAGCACGCGCACGATGGGATGAGCCGCCTGGGCATGTCCCCCGTGCCGCTCCCCTGGATTTTATAATGATCCTTACACTCGACACCGGATACAAGGACAGCCTATGCCTACGCTAACCTGGACCGGCAAGGAAGACGCCCTTGATGAAGTCGAGACCTGGGTGCGGAACGTCCCGCCCCGACATCAATGGTGCTTCCGCCTCCCTACCTCGAAGGACGACTTCTACCCTGACTTCGTCGCTAGGCTTAAAGATGGCCGCGTCCTCGTTGTCGAGTACAAGGGCGCCCACCTTGCCGCCGATCCCGCCGAACGCGAGAAGCGCCGAGTCGGAGAGCTTTGGGCGCGTGCGTCGAAGGGCAAAGGCATCTTCGTTTGGGCGATGAAGAGGGATGAGACAGGTAAAGATATGCGGGGACAACTCCGGTCAGGGATAAAAGAACAGCCCCGGCAAGAATCCAGAGTGTCGCGGTGATAATTCGGAGTGCTTTTAGAATCTCCTAGTTGTCATATAGGTTCTTTCATTTACCTACATCACTCCGTCTCCGGGGGCAGGACCCGGACCCGGGCCTCGTGGAAGGCTATAGACACGGCCTCGCCCTCCGCGGGGATCTTTTTTCCCGCGGGATCGTCCAACTGCACCAGAAGCTCCCCGTACTCGGTGGTCACGAAGGTCTCCACGCTGGAGCCCAGGTAGACGTTCTGCCGCACCGTCCCGTCCGTCACCCCCTGGCCCGGGGCGGCCAGCCTGAGGGACTCGGGGCGGGCCATGAGGACCGCGGGCTTCCCGGCCTCCACCCCCGGGGCCCGCTTACCGGCGCGGACGGGCTTGCCGTGGAGGGCGCAGACGCACCCGGGCCCCTCGAAGCCCTCCACCGCCACGGGGAAGAAAGCCACTTTCCCCACGAAGCCCGCCACGAACACCGAGTCCGGGTCCTCGTAGATCTCCGGGGGGGAGCCTACCTGCCGTATGCGCCCGTCCTTCATGACGATGACCCGGTCGGACAGGCTCATGGCCTCGGTCCGGTCGTGGGTCACGTAGACCGCGGTGATGCCCAGGGATTTCTGGATCCGGCGTATCTCCACCCGCATCTGCTCCCGCAGGAGGGCGTCCAGGTTGGACAAGGGCTCGTCCAGGAGAAGGACCCCGGGCTCCACCACGAGGCTGCGGGCCAGGGCCACCCGCTGCTGCTGGCCGCCGGACAGGCGCCCGGGGGACCGCTCGGCGTAGTCCGAAAGCCCCGTCAGGGCCAGGGCGCGGCGGATCCTCTCCTCCTGCTCGGGCCTGGGCACGTTCCGCACCCGGAGGCCGTAGGCCACGTTCTCCGAGACGTTCATGTGGGGAAAGAGCCCGTAGCTCTGGAACACCGTGGCGGTATCCCGCTTGTTCGGGGGCAGGGCGGTCACGTCCTGTCCGCCTATCCGGATGACCCCCGAGGTCGGCAGGTCGAAGCCCGCGATCATCCGCAACGTGGTGGTCTTTCCGCACCCCGATGGGCCCAGGAGGGTGACGAGCTCCCCGGGGGCCACCTCGAAGGAGGCCTCCCGCACCGCCGTCACGTCCGGCCGGCCTTTCACGTTCTTGTACACCCGCGTGACGTTGTCTAGGGTGACTGTTACCGGCTG
>CAYTYG010000522.1:1045-1649 GCA_964441515.1 uncultured Treponema sp. | reverse complement strand
TGTACAAGATCGCGGGCGAGTGCACCCCGGCGGTCTTCCACATCGCGGCCCGCGCCATCGCGGCCCACGCCCTGTCCATCTACGGCGACCATCAGGACGTCATGTCCGCCCGCGCCACCGGCTGGGCCATGCTGGCTTCCGACAACGTCCAGGAGGCGATGGACCTGGCCCTGGTGGCCCACGCGGCCACCCTGGAGGCCCGGGTCCCCTTCCTGCACTTCTTCGACGGCTTCCGCACCTCCCACGAGGTCCAGAAGGTGGAGGAGATCTCCCTGGACGTCATGAAGAAGATGATCGACCCGAAGCTCGTCCGCGCCCACCGCGCCCGCGGCCTTTCGCCCGAACGGCCGGCCCTGCGGGGCACGAGCCAAAACCCCGACGTCTACTTCGCCGCCCGGGAGACCGTCAACAAGTTCTACGCCGCGGTCCCGGCCCTGGTCCAGAAGTACATGGACAAGCTGGCCAAGCAGCTGGGGCGCAAGTACAAGCTCTTCGACTACGTCGGAGCCCCGGACGCCAAGCACGTGGTCATCGCCATGGGTTCCGGCGTGGAGCCCATCGAGGAGACGGTCGAGTACCTCAACAAGAAGGGCGGCAAGGTCGG
>CAYTYG010000522.1:0-1035 GCA_964441515.1 uncultured Treponema sp. | reverse complement strand
ACCAAGGAGCCCGGCTCCATCGGCGAACCCCTATACGAGGACGTCCGCACCGCCGTCGCCGAAGCCCTGGTTTCCGGGACCGCGCCCTTCAAGAAGGCCCCCAAGATAATCGGGGGCCGCTACGGCCTCGGGTCCGCGGAGTTCAACCCCGCCATGGTGAAGGCCGTCTTCGACGAGCTCAAGAAGGCGGAGTCCAAGAACCACTTCACCGTGGGCATAGAGGACGACGTGGCCGGGACCTCCCTGGCGGTGGACGAGAGTTTCACCCTGGGCGACAAGGAAACCGTGGAGTGCGTGTTCATGGGCCTGGGATCCGACGGGACCGTCGGGGCCAACAAGAACTCCATCAAGATCATCGGGGACGAGACGGACTACTACGCTCAGGGCTACTTCGTCTACGACTCCAAGAAGGCCGGGTCCTCCACGGTCAGCCACCTCCGGTTCGGGCCCAAGCCCATCCGCAGGCCCTATCTGATCACCCAGGCGGACTTCGTGGCCTGCCACAAGTTCAGCTTCATGGAGAAGCTGGACGTCCTGGCGTACGCCAAGCCGGGCGGAAAGTTCCTCCTAAACTCCCCCTACCCCGCGGACAAGGTTTGGGAGAACATCCCCGTGGAGGTCCAGAAGACGATCCTGGAGAAGAAGCTCAAGTTCTACGTGATCGACGGCATGGAAATCGCCGAGAAGGCCGGCATGGGCGGACGGGTCAATACCATCATGCAGACCGCCTTCTTCAAGATCTCCGGCGTCCTTCCCGAGGCCGAGGCCGTCAAGCTCGTCAAGAAGTACACCCAGAAGACCTACGCCCGCAAAGGCGCCGACGTGGTCAAGAAGAACCTGGAAGCCATCGATCTGGCCCTCAAGGAAGTCCGGGAGGTGAAGAACCCCGGAAAGACCGTGGGCAAGCTCAAGATGACGCCCCCCGTCCCCGCCGGCGCGCCCAAGTTCGTGAAGGAAGTCCTGGGCGAGATCATCGCCGGCCGCGGCGCCAAGATCAAAGTCTCCAAGCTCCCGGACGACGGGACCTTCCCCACC
>CAYTYG010000521.1:0-1657 GCA_964441515.1 uncultured Treponema sp. | reverse complement strand
GAAAGGGGCCATGGGGAAACATCGAGGGAACGGGATAACAAGCCCCCCTCCACCTCTCCCATACCTCGACCCGCCCTATGATACCGCCGGCTCCAAGACCGGCGTTCCGGCCCGAAAAGTCAGGCCTCGGCTTCCACGGTTTCCGCGGACTTCAGGGCGGACACTTCCTCGGTGTTGAAGATCCGGTCGATATCCAGGATGATGATGAAGGCTTCGTCCCTTTTACCGACACCCCGTATAAAATCGGCGGCCAGGCGGGTGCCGAATTTGGGGGCGGGCTCTATGCTACCGGCCTCGATCTCCACGACCTCGTGCACGGCGTCCGCCAGGGCCCCGACCACAACGCTTCCTTCCAGCCCCTCCACCTCCATGACGATGATGCTGGTGTCCTTGGTCAGGGGGGTTTCCTGCATGCCGAATTTGAGGCGCAGGTCTATCACGGGAACCCCCATGCCGCGGAGGTTGATGATGCCCTTCATGTATTGCGCGGTCTTGGGCAGCTTCGTAATTTTTGTATGTTCAAGCACTTCCCTTACTTTGGCTACCCCGATGGCGTACTGCTCGCCGTCCAGGGTGAAGGTAAGAAACTGGTTGACGGTTGTTCCTTCCATACCTGCTCCGCCTCCTATATGCTGAAAGTGTAGCGGCTGGCCTGTACCAAGTCAAATATTTGACCGCCTATTTCTCGGGACGGGGCCTAGCGCCCGAGGAAGCGCGCGGCTTCCGAGGAGAGCACGGGATCCGGGGAACGGAAGCATCCCTCGGCCGCGGCAAGGATGTCCCTTTCGTCGCCCCCCGGGGCCGCGGAGTCCTTCCCCGCGAGGCGGGAGGCCGCGGCCAGCAGGGCGTTCCTTCGAAGCAGGGACGGTGTTATCCAGCCCATCCCGAGGGCGGTTCCTTTCAGGGCCGCCCGCGTTTGCCCGTCCTCCGCTGCCAGAAGGGGCGCCAGGGGAAGGCCCGGGCCCGGGAATCCGTCCGCGCCCCCCACCGCCGCGTCCCGCCGGAACCGGGGGCAGGCGGCCAGACAGAGATCGCAGCCGTAGAGGTTTCCCCTCCAACGCTTCGCGACCTCCTCCGGCACGGGGGAATACGTGCTCGCCCAGTATTGGATGCAGAGAGTGCGCTCGTACCCTCCCTCCGCCCGGATGGCTCCCGTCGGGCAGGCCCGGGCGCAAAGGTCGCAGCCCCCGCAATCCAGTGCGTACTCCAACGCGGGGCTGCGCCGAAAATCCGCTCCGGATTCCCCGACGCGGGCTGCGTCCCGCCCCTCTCTTCCCGGGACGGCTCCGACCGGATCCCTCCGGGTATCGGTAAAGGGCTCGAAGGGGAGGAGGAGGACGCCCAGGACGCAGCCGGGCCCCAGGACCCGGTCCAGGATCAGGGTATTCCTGCCTACGGGCCCCAGCCCCGCCTCGACCGCCAGGGCCTTTTCCGGGATCCGGGAGTTCACGGCGACTCGAAAATCGGCTTTCGCGAAGGGGCCCGCGGGAAGCAGGTCCCCCGCCGCGGCCCGGAGGACCCGCGCCGCCTTCCGGTACCAATTGGAGCGGGCGAACCACCCTATGTCGCCCAGGATGCGGCCGCCGGGATCCCTCGAGGCCGTCGGATCCAGGGTACCCGCGGGGTATCCCGTAGTGTCGTAGGGAAAGGCGGCCAC
>CAYTYG010000520.1:0-1659 GCA_964441515.1 uncultured Treponema sp. | reverse complement strand
CGATCGTCGTCTGCCTCTACGCCATCTTCCTAGGGTTTCTGTATAAGGACCTCAAGCTGAAGGATCTCCCCGGAATATTCTGGACCTCGATCCGGCAGTCCTCGGCCCTCCTTTTGATCATGGCCGCGGCGAACTTCTTCGGATGGTTCACCATCTTCCACCAGATCCCGGACAACATCATCAGCGCCCTGACCAACATGAGCGCCGGGGGAACGGGCGTCATGGCCATGATCATGGCCATCGTCCTCGTGCTGGGGTTCTTCATAGAGGGGAACGCCATTTTCCTCATCACCGTGCCCATCTTCCTCCCCGTCGCCCTGCAGTACGGGTTCGACCTGGTGAACCTCGGGGTTGTCATGACCCTCCTCATCATGATCGGGAACCTGACGCCCCCCGTGGGCATGTGCCTCTTCGCGGTGTCCAGCTTCAGCAAGATCGGGATCGGGCCCCTGGCCAAGGAGTCCTGGCCGTATATTTTCGGCATCCTCGTCATCACGATCCTGATCGCCTACGTGCCCGAGATAGCCACGTTCCTTCCGAACCTGATCATGGGTCCGGGCGTATAGGGGGAATGCCATGAAACTCGCGAGCTTCCTGGAAAAGTTCGACAGGACGATGATCTCTATCCTGAAGACCCTGACGATCGCCCTGTTCGTACTTCTAATGGTGATCCTGACGGCGAACGTCTTCGTCCGCTTCTTCCCCGTGCTCTCCCTGCACTGGCTGGACGAGGTCGTGGAGCTGCTCTTCGCGGCCCTGGTGTTCTACGGCGCCGCGGCCGCCTGGATACTCAAGGGCCATTTCTCCGCCGGGGACTGGATCGAGAAACGGATGGCCGGTCCGAGGGGTCGCGCGGCAGTCCGGCTGGTCATCGACGTCATCTCCTTTGCCTTCATCGCCGTTTTCTTCCGGTATTCCGCGGTCCTGGTGAGCCGGTCCCTGGAGACCACCGCGGTCTTCCAGATACCGAAGAAGTTTCTCTATTTAAGCATGCCCGTCTCCTCGGGCATCATGCTCCTCTATTCCGTGCGGTACATGGCGGAGGACGCCCTACGCGTCTTTGCCCCGAAGGCCGTAAACGACGCGAATATGACGGAAACCTGACGGAAACCTGACGATTTTTCGACGTCGCCTTCCGTATCCTCCTCCCGGCCCCTCGGCGGCGGCGTCCGGATCGCTTCGGCGCCCCGGGGGACGGGAGGTTGTCATGAAGATGGGGGAATTCCTCGATTCCCTGGGGGAGCTGGCCGGGGAAGCGGAGCGCGTCCGGCTGACCGCCTCTTCCCGCATAGCGGTCCTGAGCGACCTGCATCTTGCCGCGGGCGGCCCCGGGGACGACTTTGCCCGCAACGAGGGGAGGGTGCTGGAAGCCCTCCGTTCCTGGTACCTTCCCAAGGGCTACCTCCTGGTGCTCAACGGCGACGTGGAGGACCTGCACAAGGCCTCCCTGCCCCGCATCCGTTCGGGACACCCGGACTTCTACCGCCTCCTGGGAGAGTTCCAAGGCGCCGGCCTCCTTCGCAAGATCGTAGGCAACCACGACCTGGGGCTTCTTCTCCGGGAGGACCCGGATTTCCCCGTAGTCCACTCCCTGCGCCTGGATTGGCGGGGTCGGAGACATCGACGACGTAGAGGCCCTTGTCGCCGGCAACGTAGGCC
>CAYTYG010000519.1:0-1659 GCA_964441515.1 uncultured Treponema sp. | reverse complement strand
AGGCCCCGGCCCGCCTCGCCCGCGTGGGCCGCCTCGATGGCGGCGTTCATGGCCAGGAGCCCCGTCTGTTCCGCGATCCCGTTGATGATGTCCACCAGCTCCAGGGTGCGCCGGGCGCTCTCGTCCATGCGCTGCATCGCCCCGGCCGCGGCTTCCACGCTCTCCTTGCCGTCGGTTCCCAGCTTGGAAACCCGCAGGGCCATTTCGCGCTGGCCGGAGGCCCGCTGGGACAGGGTCTGCAGATCCGTCCCTATCCCCTGGATCAGGTCCTTCGTGTCCGTCAAGGAAGCGTCCAGGTTCCGGACCGCGGAAAGGACCGTCTTGGAGGCCTCGGCGATTGTATCCTTGGCGTTTTCCGCCTCACCGGCGGCCGCGTCCAGGGCTTCGGTCTGGTTCTTCATGGACTTGATGCTCGCGGACATCTGGGTGATCGTGGCCGCCGTCTCGGAGGAGTGGGTTGCCAGGACCTGTCCGGCCGTGGCGCTCTTTTCGGCGGACTGCTGGATCTCCTCCACGATGGAGGTCAACCGCTCCGAGAGGGAACGGACGGCTTTTTGTATTCCTCCCAGCTCCGTGGAGGATTTCATTTCTACGCCTACGGTAAGATCCCCCGTGGCCACCGCGGTCAGGACGTCCCGGAGCGTTCGGACCTGGTTCGTGACGGTCCGGGTCACCAGGAGAAGAACGCCTATGCTCAACAATAGGGCCGCGGCCGCGATCAGGCCCGCCCCGGTCATGGCTTTATTGAGGGGTTTCATGCTCTCCTCGACGGAGATATACACAAGGATGGTTCCCTCGATGCCGATTCCCGTGGAAATCGGGCTTGAGCTGACGAACCAGGATCCCGAATCGGTTTGAATCTCGTCGTACCAGGTGGAGGAGCTCGCGGAGGCCGCGCTCACCGCGTCGACGGATTCATGGGCCGCCGCCGCCGCCACGACCTTGTCCTCGCTCTCCCGGGCCTCGATTCGGACGGGTTCGCCGTCCCGAACGACGGTCACGGGAAAACCGCTGGACAGGGCGACGAGCTTTCCGGATCCGTCCAGAATGGCCGCGTGCGCCCCGGATCCCTCGATCGCCTTTAAGAGCATGGCGTTCAGGGCGTCCAGGGGGATGTCCGCCCCGACGACGCCCCGCAGGGAGCCGTCGCCGCGGTAAACCGGAGCGTAGGGGGTGACGGTCAATCCCCCCGTGATGAAATCCACGTAGATGTCCGTCCAGCCGCTGGCGCTCGCGTCCGCGGAAGCCCTGTACCAGCCCCGGCTCGTGGGGGCGAAGTCTTCCTCTTTCCGGAATTCCCCCACGGAGCCGTCCGGTTCCAGGGCGTGGTATCGCATCATCCCGCCGGTCGTGTCGTCCCGGAAGGTGACGAGCCCCCCCCCGGAGGGATCCCGGCTTACCAGGAACATCCTGTCGCGTTCATCCCCGTAGTACAGGGTCGAGGATTCCGGGGAGATCCCGGTATACCGGTACAGGAGCTTAAGGACTTGGGGCGTATCGTCAAAGTCCACCAGCCCGCTTTCCGCCGCGGCGGTCAACCCGGACACCACGGACCGCACGGAGGATAGGTACATCTGCAGCCGGGCGTCGATCTCGCCGAGGTGGCGCTCCATATCGGCCAGGCGGAAAAAAATGTCGTAGGGGTAGGTGTAGGCCCGG
>CAYTYG010000518.1:0-1660 GCA_964441515.1 uncultured Treponema sp. | reverse complement strand
CGAAGGGTGCCCGCATCGGCCCCCCGTACCTTCCGGGAAGCCCTGCAGGCATACTGGTTCGTACATCTCGGCACCATCACGGAGCTGAACGGCTGGGACGCCATGAGCCCGGGACACCTGGACCAGCATCTGGCGCCTTTCTACGATCGAGACCTTGCGGAAGGCCGGTTAACTCGAGAAACCGCGAAAGATCTCCTGGCATCCTTCTGGATCAAGGTGAACAACACCCCGGCGCCTCCCAAGGTGGGCGTAACCGCCGCGGAAAGCGGTACGTACAACGACTTCACCAACATCAACCTGGCCGGAGTCAACAGGGAGGGCCGGGACGGCTCCAGCGAGGTTACCCTCCTTGTATTGGAAGTCCTGGACGAGCTCCGCCTCCTGCAGCCCCAGGCAAACGTACAGGTTTCCCTGCGAACCCCGGAAAAGATCCTCCGAGAGGCCTGCCGCGTCATCCGGAACGGCTCCGGATACCCCTCCCTCTTCAACGCCGACGAAGTGATACTGGCCCAGACCGCCATGGGCAAGAGCCTGCAGGACGCCCGGGAGGGCGGGACGAGCGGCTGCATCGAAACCGGGTGTTTCGGCAAGGAGGCGTATGTCCTGCACGGATACCTCAATACTCCCAAGGTCTTGGAACTGGCCTTGAACGATGGGATCGACCCGCTGACGGGAAAGCGTATCGGCCTACCGACGGGAGCTCCCGGGACTTTCCGCTCCTTCGAGGATCTCTACTCCGCCTTCGAGTCCCAGTTGGCCCATGTCGTGGACTGGAAGGTGCGGGTCAGCGAGGAACTCGACCGGATGTACGGCGAGAATGTTCCCGCCCCCTTCCTCTCGGTGTATATCTCGGACTGCATCGACCGGGGCCTCGACTATTACCGGGGCGGAGCCCGGTACAATACGGACTACATACAATGCGTCGGCCTGGGTACGGTGACCGACAGCCTTTCGGCGCTGAAAACCCACGTCTTCGACGAAGGCGCGGTTTCCCTCTCGGACATCCTGGATGCCCTCCGTGCGGACTGGACCGGGAAGGAAGCCCTGCGTCAGCGCATCCGCAACCATACGCCCTTCTACGGCAACGACGACGCAAGGGCGGACGTCCTAGCCGTCCGCGTCCTGGACACCCTCCTAGCGACGATCGAGGGAAGGAAATCCTGGCGGGGCGGCATCTACCACATCGACCTCTTGTCCACGACTTGCCATGTCTACTTCGGCCTTAAAACCGGGGCTACCCCGGACGGGCGGAAGGCTTTCTCGCCCCAGTCCGACGGTACGAGCCCGGCCCACGGATCGGATCGCAAGGGACCCACCGCGGTAATGAAGAGCCTGGGAAAACTCGACCAGGCCCGTACGGGCGGAACCCTCCTGAACCAAAGGTTCCTCCCGGCCGCCCTTGCGGGAGACGGGGGAATTGAAAAACTCTCCGGCTTGGTCCGCGGTTACTTCCGCATGGGAGGCCACCATGTGCAGTTCAATGTAGTCGACGAGCGCACCCTCCGGGACGCTCAGGCCCGCCCGGAAGCGTACAGGAACCTATTAGTCCGCGTGGCGGGATACTCCGACTACTTCGTGGACCTGGATAAAAACCACCAGGAGGAGATCATAGCCCGTACCGCGCAGGAGGGCCTTTAGCGGGGTGTTGAAAATGTATTTA
>CAYTYG010000517.1:0-1661 GCA_964441515.1 uncultured Treponema sp. | reverse complement strand
GTTAATAAATGAAAACCAAAAAGTGTATACGGCTCCGAGTCTTGTTTCCGTGCTAATGGATAGAGGAATGCCGATTTACGAGTCCGGTATGTCGGAGTATTTTGTCACAGGAGACAATCCTATGGCCAGAAAAATAGCCGATACAACCATGGTTCGGACTCTGCACGATTCCTATGTCGCCGATTTCAACCGTAAGGTTTTGGAGGGCTATTTCGATATCCTATTCATCAACGAGCGCAGGAACTGGCTTGTCGATGTAGACCTTCTGCCCGAAAAATACGAATTAGCGGACGTGCTTCTTTGTAAACAATCGATCAATTCGTTTTATCTTGAGTATTGGAAAAGGAAACGCTAGGCGCTAATCTATCGGCATCCGCTTACCACCACTTTCTCCGCTTGAAGAACGCCAGCATGCCCCCCGCGATTAGGAGCATGACGCCCCAGGCGGCCGGATAGGCCCAGGGAATATCCAGCTCCGGCATGTGCCGGAAGTTCATTCCGTACACGCCGACTATGAAGGTCAGGGGGATGAAGAGCGTGGAGATGATGGTGAGAACCTTCATGACCTCGTTCATGCGGTTGGACATGGAGGACAGGTAGACCTCCTGGATGCTCGCGGCGGCCTCCCGGTAGACCTCCAGGGACTCGAGCACCTGCACCGTGTTCTCGTACAGGTCCCTCAGGAAAGGGTCCAACCCCTCCTCGAGGATCTCGGATTGCGAGTGCAGGAGGTCTCCCACGGTCTCTCGCACGGGCCAGACGGTGCGGCGCATCCGGTTGAGGTCCGCCTTGATGGACTGCAGATCCACCATGAACCGGTTGTCCGCCCCGGAGGAGACGGCCTGGGTCTCCTTCTCCTCCAACTGGTCCCCGAGCCACTCGAGCACGGAGAAGTAGTTGTCCGTTATCACGTCCAGCAGGGCGTAGGCCAGATAGGAGCCGCCCTGCCGGCGCAGCCGTCCCACCCCGGTCTTCAGGCGTTCCCGCACGGGTCCGAAGCAGTCCCCGGGGGTCTCCTGGAAGGTGAGTACCCCGAACGGGGTTATGACGATGCTGACCTGCTCGTACTCGACCGCGTTTTCGGAATTGCGGGTCAGCATCTTCGTGATTATAAGAAAGTAATGGCCGAAGTCCTCCGCCTTGGGACGGTGCTCCGTATTCAGGATGTCCTCCACGGAGAGGGCGTCCAGGCGGCAGAATCCGCACAGGCGCTTCACGAGGTCCTGGTCGGCCAGCCCGTTCACGTTCACCCAGTTGACCATGCCCTCCTCCTGCATGGCCAGGATCTCCTCGATGGATTCCGGGGTGATGAAGGAGATCTGTTCGGGGCCGTACTGGATAAGGGAGATCGTGGCCTCCACGGGAGTCCGATCCCCGATATAGATGGGGGTTCCGGGGGTGGTTCCGACGTTCCCCCCGGCTACGCTCTTGAATATGGGTTCGATTACCCGGCTCTTCCTGGTTTTCCTGGTTTCGCTCATGGTTCCAGCGTAGCCTCTCCCGGCCGGCGCCGCAATCCCGTTTCTAAAGGTTGGGCGCCCCGGTCTACACAGTCGCCCCCCGCCCGGTGTATCCTGGTTCCATGGCAACCGTCGACGACAAGAAGATCATTTACTCGATGTACCGCGTTTCCAGGAAGCACGGGACCAAGCAAGTCCTAA
>CAYTYG010000516.1:0-1683 GCA_964441515.1 uncultured Treponema sp. | reverse complement strand
CGGACCCGGAACGCTACGGAAAGAAAACCCCGGAGGAACTCAAGAACCTCGTCTCGAACTACCTCGTGCTCCTGTCCGGGGACATAAGCTCCTTCGCGGACGACCCCCTGGAGCCCCGGGCCATACGGATGAACATACAGCTCCGGACCGTGGGCCAGATCGACACGGACCGCGCGATAGCCTCTATCCGGGGCTACGCCCGGGAGCGCTTCCCGGCGGACGTCCGGGTGGAGGTCGGCGGCACCGCGCTGGTGGAAGGGTCCCTGAACAACCTGGTCGTCCAGTCCCAATTGACCTCGGTGGGGCTATCCCTGCTCATCGTCTTCCTCATCCTCTCCTTCTATTACCGTTCCGCCACGGCCGGCCTCATCGGGCTGGCGACCCTCTCCGTGTCGATCCTCGTCAACTTCGCCGTCATGTGGGCGGCCGGGATGAAGCTGAACATTGGGACGTCCATGATGGCCAGCCTCATCGTGGGGATCGGGATCGATTACATCATCCATTACACGGCCGCCTACCACCACGAACACCGGACAACCGGGGGAAAGGGGGATTTCCTGCGTCGGACCTTCCTGACCTCCGGCAAGGCCATCCTGTTCAACGCCGCGTCCGTGGGCGCGGGCTTCGCCGTGCTCATGCTCTCCAGCTTCAACATGCTCGCGGACCTGGGGCTCCTGATAGCCCTGGCCATGGCGACAAGCGCCCTGGTCAGCTTGACCTTGCTGCCCGTGCTCCTGAATCTGTTGAATCCCGCGTTCATCCGGCGGCCCCTGCCGCACGAACGTAAAGATGCCGTTATGGAGGTTTCGAAATGAGGAGAATGCTGCTGCTGACCGCCGCCGCGGTCCTTGCGGCCGGGGGCGTGCACGCCCAGGACGCCCAGGCCATAGCCCGGGAGGCGCGGGACCGCATCCAGGCCGACACGGTCTCGACCCGGGCCCGCATGGTGATACTGGACAAATCCGGCGCCGCCACGGAACGTATGGTGGACCAGTACTCCGCCAAGGTAGGCGACGCGGACGGGACGGTCATCATCTTCCAGAAGCCCGCCGGCGTCGCGGGAACCCGGTTCCTCACCCTCTCGAGCCCCGGGAAGCCCGAGGACCGCTGGATCTTCCTGCCCTCCCTGGGCAAGGTGCGCCGCGTCTCCGCGGGGGAGGGGTCCGGCTCCTTCATGGGGACCGACTTCTCCTACGACGACGTCTCCCTGATGGACCGGGAGGCGGACCTGGACACCTATACCCTGGTCCGAGAGGAGGCCCTGGACGGGAAGGACTGCTGGGTGATCGAGGCGAGACCTAAGGACCCGGCCTACCAGTATTCCTGCATGCGGATGTGGATCGACAAGGGCAACTACGTCTCCTGGAAGCTCGAGATGTACGACCGCAAGGGGGCCCTGGTAAAGACCCTCACCATCGACGAAGTCAAGGACATCCAGGGCCGGCTTTCCCCGGTCCGCACGACGATACGCAGCGTCCAGGCCGGCACGTCCACGACGCTCTACGTGGACATCATGAAATACGACGACAAGATACCCCCCTCGGTATTCACCGTTCGGTTCCTGGAAACCGGGAGGCCATGATGAAGAACCTCAAGCGCCCGTTCCTTACCCTTCTCCTGGCATTTTCCTTCCTGCCCGCGGGTCCCGCGGCCGCCCAGGGCTTCGGATTCGGGGACGAGGCG
>CAYTYG010000515.1:0-1710 GCA_964441515.1 uncultured Treponema sp. | reverse complement strand
ATTCTGGAGGGCGGCTCCTTCCGGCTGGAGGCCGAGGGCTCCGACGGGCTCACGGTGCTGAAGCGCCTGCGGGAATCCGGGCGCTTCGCCTCCGTGGAGCTGCGGCAGTCCGTGGTCCTGCCCGGGAAGGGGGAGCGCTACACGCTCTCGGGGAAAGGCGCGGAAAGATGACGGTGCGCGAGAAAAAGCTGCTGGGCCTCCTGGGATGGACGGGCCTCGCGTGCGCCTGCGCCCTGCTGGCGGCGGCGGGCGCGGAGAGCCTGCGGGAGGTCTCCGCGTCCCTGGAGGCCTACAGGACCCGGTTGGAACGGATGGAATCCCGCGCCTCCGAGGATCCCGCGCTCCTGGACGCCCGGATTCGGGAGCTCAAGGAGATCGTGGAAAGACTCGAGGCCCGGGGAAGCGCGCGGCCGGAGGGGGAAGGGGACCTCGCAGACTTCGGCTCCGCGGTCCGCCGGGAGCTTCGGGCGGCCGGGGCCTCCGTCCTGCGGTACCAGCCCCCCGGGGAGCCCGGAACGGACATCTTGGAGTTCGCGGCCCGGGGCTCCCCCCTGGCCCTGGTCCGCTTCCTCCGCGCGGCCGCGGACCGCGGCTGGAGCGTCCTTTTCCTCTCGGTGCGGTCCGAGAGCGCGGACGGCCCCGCGGAGTTCATCCTTAGGATAGGCCATGACGACTGACCGGCACAGGCTCGCCGCCGCCCTGGCGGCCCTCGCCGCGCTGGCCGCCCTGGCCGCCCCCGCGGTCCTGTCCCGGGCTCCGGCGGCCCGGACGGAGGCCCGGTCCGTGGCGGACTCCTTTCCGGACCGCGCCCGGGACCCGACGAAAAAGGAGGCCCCTCCCGCGCCGGGTCCGGAGGCCGTGGCCGCCCTCTTCGGCTGGAAGCCCTCCCCGAAGCCGGCGTCCGCCCGGGCCCCGGAAAGGAAGCCGGAGACTGCCTCCTGGCTCCGCCCGGTGGGGGAGATCGAGAACTCCGATGGCGTGCGGTACCTCTACCTCAAGGACGACCGCTCCGGCCGTGTCTTCCGGGTTCCCCGGGACGGAAGCCCGGCAGGCCCGGCCCGGCTCGCCGGGGAAACCCCGGAGTCCTTCACGATAATCCTGGAAGAACAAACCTATCTCGTCCCGAGGAGGCGGTGATGCGCGTACCGCGTATTGCTTTTTTTCTTGCCGTCCTTTTCACGGCCTCGTCCTGCGCTACCTTGAAGTCGAAGGATACGCGGCCTCCCTTCTACGGGATGGTCTACGACATGGACAACCAGCCCGTGCAGAACGCCCTCGTGTTCGCGGACGGCAAGGCGGCGGCGGGCACGGATGTGAACGGCCGCTTCGCCCTGGCGGACTTCCCCTTCGGCTCCTACACGATCGAGTTCCGCAAGAACGGCTACGAGCCCCTGTCGACCCTGGTGGAGTACTTCTCCTCTACCCAGGTACTGTACGTGAAGATGATCTCCGCGGACCAGCTCCTTTCCCAGGCGGAGGCGGCCATCGCGGAAAGGCGCTGGGCGGAAGCCCGGGCCCTGGTGGACCGGGCGGAGCGGGTGCGCCCCGACTCCCCGGCGGGCCTCTACCTGAAAGCCGTGGTCCTGTTCCGGCAGGGGGACGCGGAAGGGGCCCGGGCGATCCTGGAGGGCCTTTTGGTCCGGGAATACAAGGAGCCGGCGGTCCACCTCTTCCTGGCGGACATCCTCCAGTACCGGCTGGAGGACCCGC
>CAYTYG010000514.1:0-1735 GCA_964441515.1 uncultured Treponema sp. | reverse complement strand
TACGGCATACCCCAGCGCCAGGGGGATGAGGAACGTAAGGCTTCCGAATACGGCGGCGGCTCCCTTTTTTTTCCGCAGCTGGCGTATGTCGATCTCCAGTCCCGCCGTGAAGAAGATGTAGAGGAGCCCTATGGTCCCCAGGGTTTCCAGGAGGGCGCCGGTCCCCAGGACTCCCAGGCCCTTCGGCCCCAGGAGCATCCCCGCGAGGATGACCCCCACCATCCCGGGCGCCCGTAGGGACTCCGCCGCGATGGGAGCCGCGAAGAGGACGAAGAAGAGGACGAAGAGCGCGCCGACGGGGTCGGCAAAGGGGAGCGTCAGGTCCATACCTATATGCTAAGATGAAATACCGAAGGGCGCAAGAAAAAACGCGCCTTCCGTTCCCCGGATCGGACCGGTCAGGGCTCCCCGACGACCACCACTTCGGGCTCCAGGTCGAAGCCGAAGCGTTCCTTGGCCCGGCGGCGCACGAACTCCATGAGGGCGAGCATGTCGGACGCCGTGGCTGCGCCGGGGTTGATGAAGATGTTGGCGTGCTTTTGGGAGACCGCGGCGGACCCCAGAACGAAACCCCGGAATCCCAGCTCGTCCAGCATCTTTCCCGTGGGCCGTCCGAATCCCCGGTCGTTCTTGAAGAAGCTTCCCGCGCAGGGGAAGTCGAAGTGCCCCTTGGCCGTCCGGTCGGAGATCAGCTTTTCCATCCTCTCCGCGATGTCCTTTCGGGACCCCGGCTCCAGGCGGAACTCCGCCCCCGTGATCGCCGCGCCGGCGAGCCGGCCCCCGCCCATGAAGGGCGTCCTTTTGTAGGCCCACTCGCTCCGGTCGGGCTTAAGGGATCCGGGGTTTCCCCGGGCGTCCAGGTAGTCGACCCGGACCAGGACGTCCGCGAACTCCCGGTCGTAGCAGCGGGCGTTCATGAACACGGCCCCCCCCACGGAGCCGGGGAGCCCCGCGGCGAACTCCATGCCCGAGAGCCCCGCGTCCCGGGCCGCCTCCGCGAGGGCGGCCGCGGGGAGCCCCGCCCCGGCCTCGAGCCCCGTCCCGGTTCGGCGCAGGGTCGAGAGCCCGGAGGTGGCGACCACCAAGCCCCGAACGCCCCCGTCCCGGACCAGGAGGTTCGCCCCTCCTCCCAGGAGGAGGAAGGGAACGCCCTCCGCCCGGGCCGCGCGCAGGAGGGCCGCCAGGGACTCCGGGGAAGGGGGAAAGACCAGAGCGTCCGCGGGGCCCCCGATGCGGAAGGTAGTGTGGGCGGCCAGGGGTTCGTCGTAGCGCACGGAGCCCTCGAACTTGATTTTTTCCAGGAATTCCCGTACCGTAGGCATCGGTCCGTATTCTACAGGAAACGGAGCGGGGCGGGCAACGCGCTTTCCGCCGCGTTCCTGGAGCCCGTTCAGGAGGCTGGTCCGTGCGAACAATCCGGCTCTACAACACCCTTGGACGGGAACTCCAGGAGTTCCGTTCCATAACCCCCGGACGGGTCGGATTCTACGGGTGCGGTCCCACGGTCTACAACTACGCCCACATCGGCAACTTCCGCGCCTACGTCTTCGACGACACCCTGGTAAGATCCCTGCGCTATTTCGGCTACGAGGTGAACCACGTGATGAACGTCACGGACGTGGGGCACCTCTCCGGCGACGACGGGGACGAGTCCGGGGAGGACAAGATGGTCAAGTCCGCCCAGGAGCGCGGGAAGAGCGTCCTGGAGATCGCGCAATTCTACACGGACGCCTTC
>CAYTYG010000513.1:0-1746 GCA_964441515.1 uncultured Treponema sp. | reverse complement strand
TCCAGGACGCGGAATCGGACGCCCTCCGTGGTGTCCACGAGGCGGAGATTCGGATAGAGGGCTTTCACCTTCGGGGCGAGAGCGGTTTCGAACTCCACGCCTATGGTCATCCAGGCCGCGGCGGCCCCCAGGTCGGCCATCTGGCGCGGGGTCGGCTCGTAGGAATGGGGGCTCTGGCCGGGCCCCACGAGGACGAGGGTCCGGACCCTGCCGCCCCCTATCCTTTGAACGAAGTACTGCTGGGGCAGGATGCTCACGGCCACGATGGATACGCCCGCTTTTCCCGTTCCGGGCGAAGCCGAGGCCGGCAACACCAGCGCCGAGGCCGCTATCAGGGCGGCGAGAAGTCTGAGCGGTTTCATGGTTCCTCCTGACGAAAGAAAAGTAATACAAAGTAATACATTCGTCAAGGAGAAAGCTCTCCCGGGATGCTCGAATGGGGCTTCGCTACCCCCGGAGTTCCAGCTCCAGCCCGTCCCAGGCCGGGCGCACGGAAAGGCCCCGGGAGGAGAGCCCGGCGCAGAAGGCCTCCAAGTCCGCATGGGAGCTCTCGTGGCAGAGGTGGATGATCCAGGCTTCCCGGGCCCCCACGGCGCGGGCGGCGTCGGCGGCCTGGGCCAGGGAGAAGTGGGTGGGATGGGGAGCCTTCCTAAGCCCGTCTATGGCCAGAACCTCCACGCCCTCGAGGAGCGGGAGGCTGGAATCCGGTATGCCGGAGCAGTCCGTAAGGTACGCGAACGTCCCGGTCCGGAATCCTAGGATTTCGAGCTCCCCGTGGAGCACCGGGACGGGAAGGAAGGAAAGGCTTCCCACCCGGATCCCCTCCGGGGGCATCCGCAGGAGCCGGAGCTGGGGAACTCCTCCGCCCTTCTGCCGCGGTTTGAACGCGTAGGCGAAGCGGACCTCGAGCTCCCGGAGGGCCTCCGGGTTCGCCCAGACGGGCAGGGGGCCGCTCCAGGTGAGGGGGCGTACGTCGTCCAGTCCGTGGATGTGGTCCGCGTGGGCGTGGGTCACGAGCACGGCGTCCAGCCTATCCAGGCCCGCCCGCACGGCCTGCAGGCGGAACTCGGGCCCCGCGTCGATCAGGACCCGCTCGCCGGAGTCCCCGATTACCAGGAGGGAAGCGCGGTATCGGGAGTCCCGGGGGTCCTTCGACCTGCAGACGGGGCACTTGCACCCCACCATGGGCACCCCGTGGCTCGTGCCCGTGCCCAGGAAAAGAAGCCTCATGCCGGGTCGCGTTTTACGGCGATGCCCTGTTCCTTCCCGTGGGTTCCCGTCCGGAACTTGGAGACCGCCTCGCGGATGGCGGCCGTCGTGTCCACGCTCTGCCGGGAAAGGTCCGAGAGCTCCGTGGCGGAGCGGTCAATCTCGGCTATGCCCAGGGTGATTTCCTCGGCGGCGTTGCGGTTTTCCGACGAAAGCCGGCGCACGTCCTCCACGCTGTGGGCTATGACGGTAGCGCCGGATTCCAGGCCTCCGGAGGCTTCCGTCAGGGCCTGTCCCGTGTCGGAAAGGGATTCCAGGGCCGTCCGCACGGTGGTGCTCCGGGAAGCCGCCTCCCCCAGGGCCTCCAGCGTGGTCCCGAGCTCGTCGACCAGATTCTCTATCCCCTCCAGCACGGAGCCTATGGTGTCGTTGGCGGTTTCCGTGGAGCGGACGGCGCCCTCTATGGCTTCCGCGGTTTCGTTAATGGTCGCGCTGATGCTCTGGGCGTTTTCCGCCGTGCTCTCCGAGAGTTTCCGG
>CAYTYG010000512.1:1045-1747 GCA_964441515.1 uncultured Treponema sp. | reverse complement strand
GAAGGTCCTGGCCTCCTACGGACCCTATCGCCTCGTGGCCCTGAGGCCCCGCACCGGAAGGACCCACCAGCTCCGGGTTCACATGAAGTTCCTGGGCTGTCCCATACTCGGCGACCCCCTGTACGGCCGCAGGGACCCCCGCTTCCCCGGGGCCACCCTGATGCTCCACGCCCGCCGCCTGCGCATCCTTCTTCCCGGGGAAACGGAGCCTTCGACCTTCCTGGCGAAGGTCCCGGATCGCTTTCGCACAGTCCTCGCCGCTCTTGCGGCCGAGTTCGGGAGAATCCCCGGGTCATGAAAAAGCCCCGCCGGGAAAGCGGGGCTTTTTCGGTCTCGGGTATCCCGGCCTAGTAGCGCCGGGGCCTGTCCCCGTAGCCGCCGGAAGACTTGGGCTTGTCCTGCGCCTCGTTGACCCGAAGCTGCCGGCCCTCGAATTCCTTCCCGTCCAGGGCCTCGATGGCGGCCTGGGCCGCGGAATCTTCCGCCATCTCCACGAAACCGAATCCTTTCGACCTGCCCGTGACGCGATCCATCACGATATTGGCGGAAACCACCTCTCCGTACTGGGAAAAGAGGTTGTTCAGGCTGGACTCGGTTGTGGCAAAATTCACATTGCCAACATAGATCTTTTTAGCCATGCCGGGGATCCTCAAGGTGCCGGAGCGCGGGGCTGCCGGCCGATTCGGTCCACGCAGGGCGGAC
>CAYTYG010000512.1:0-1035 GCA_964441515.1 uncultured Treponema sp. | reverse complement strand
CGCAGAAATACTATAGACCCGCCGATGGAAGCCGTCAATTCGCATTCCGCGTTCTTTGCAAAAACCGGACGGGGCGGCTTTCGGGCGGCTTTCCGCGGGAAAATCCATTCCTTGACAAATGGAAGGCTATAAGTATAATTTCTTTCCAATAGTAGGTAGGAGGAGCCATGAAGGCTTTACTGTATGCTGCCCTTCCTCTTACTGGTTTGATCCTGGGATGGATGATCCGCTGGCTGTATGCCAGATTTCAACTTTCTTCGGCCGAACAGTCGGCCGAGAGAATAAAACAGGAAGCGGTCAAGCAAGCCGAGGCCGAGAAGAGGGAAATCCTCGTCGAAGCCAAGGACCAACTCATTCGGGAGAGAAACCAGCAAGAGCGCGAGGTTCGGGAACGCAGGGCGGAACTCCAGCGTTTCGAGCGCCGTATAATGCAAAAGGAAGAAAGCCTCGACAAGAAGATCCAGTCCCTGGACAAGCAGGAAGAGATCCTGCAATCCCGGGAAAAGGAAGCCCTGGAAAAGGAAGAATACCTCGCCGGGCAGGAGGAGCGCTACCGGAAGGAGCTGGAGCGGATCTCGGGCCTCACCGCCGAGGAAGCCAAGAAGCTCATCATCCAGGGGCTGGAGAACGAGGCCAAGCGGGACGCCCAGGTAATCATCAACAAGATCGAGCAGGAAGCTCAGGTAGCCTCGGACCGCAGGGCCCGGGACATCCTGGTGTCCACGATTCAGCGCCTGGCCACCGAGGTGACCACCGAGGTCACGGTGACCAGCGTGAGCCTTCCCTCGGACGAGATGAAGGGGCGGATAATCGGCCGCGAGGGGCGGAACATCCGCACCCTGGAGACCCTCACCGGCGTGGACGTCATCATCGACGACACCCCGGAGGCCGTCGTGATCTCCTGCTTCGACCCCGTTCGCCGGGAGATCGCCCGGGTATCCCTGGAGCGGCTCATCTCCGACGGCCGGATACACCCCGCGCGGATCGAGGAGGTCGTCCAGAAGGTGACCCGGGAGATCAGCCAGAAGATCTACG
>CAYTYG010000511.1:0-1761 GCA_964441515.1 uncultured Treponema sp. | reverse complement strand
CAAGCCCGACCTGGCCGTGGCCATAGGGCCGCCTATCATGATGAAGTTCTGCGCCGAGGCCACCCGGCCTTTCGGCGTCAAGACCGTCGTTTCCCTCAACACCATCATGATAGACGGGACGGGGATGTGCGGCGGGTGCCGCGTTACCGTGGGGGGCCAGACGAAGTTCGTCTGCGTGGACGGGCCGGAGTTCGACGGCCACGCCGTGGACTTCGACCTCATGATGCGGCGCCTTCGGGCCTACAAGCCCCTGGAGGACGCGTCCCACGAGAAGTGCCACCTGGAGATGGCCGCCGAGGAGCTCAAGCGCAAACAGTCCGACTCGGACGGGAAAGGGGTCCGCTGATGGTCCGTACGAGGGAAGAGCTGGCCGCCGAGGCGAAAAGGATCTGGGCGGGACTCGAGGGGCGGGAGCTCACGAACAAGGAGCGCATGGCCATCCCCGTCCAGGATATGCCCTGCCAGGACCCCGTGGCGCGGGGCGGGAACATGTCGGAGGTGGCCCTGGGCTACTCCGAGGAGCAGGCCCGGGTGGAGGCCTCCCGCTGCATCCAGTGCAAGAACGCCCCCTGCATGTCCGGGTGCCCGGTCCGCATCGACATACCCGGCTTCATCGCCAAGGTGCGGGAGGGGGATTACGCGGGAGCCGCGGCCGTCATCAAGCGGACCAACCTCCTGCCCTCCATCTGCGGCCGGGTCTGTCCCCAGGAGGTCCAGTGCCAGCTTCCCTGCACCCTGGGCAAGGCCCTGGGCGGGGTGGACAAGGCCGTCCAGATAGGGCGCATCGAGCGCTTCGTGGCGGACTGGGAAGCCCGGGAGGGCAAGGCCCAGGCCCCGGAGATAGCCCCGGACACGGGCAGGCGCGTGGCCGTGATAGGCTCCGGCCCCGCGGGGCTCACGGTGGCCGCGGACGTTCGGCGCGCCGGGCACGAGGTCACGATCTTCGAGGCCTTCCAGAAGCCCGGCGGAGTCATGGTCTACGGCATCCCGGAGTTCCGGCTTCCCAAGGCCATCGTCCAGGCCCAGGCCAAGGCCCTGGAGGGCCTGGGGGTGAAGTTCGAGCTCAATTTCCTGGTGGGGCGTACGCGCCCCCTTCTGTCCCTGCTGGCGGAGGACGGATTCGACGCCGCCTTCGTGGGCGTGGGCGCCGGGCTGCCCAAGTTCATGGAGATTCCCGGGGAGAACCTGGTGGGCGTCTTCAGCGCGAACGAGTACCTGACCCGGGCCAACCTGATGAAGGCCTACGACCGCGCTCATGCCGCCACCCCCATCTACCCGTCCCGGCGGGTGGCCGTGTTGGGCGGGGGCAACGTGGCCATGGACTCCGCGCGCATGGCCCTGCGCCTGGGCGCCGAGGAGGTGCGCGTCCTCTACCGCCGCACCCGGGAGGAGATGCCCGCACGGGCCGAGGAGGTGGAACACGCCATGGAGGAGGGGGTCAATTTCGACTTCCTCTCCAGCCCCGTCGAGGTACTGGCCGACTCCGACGGCAAGGCCGCGGGGCTCCGCGTCCAGGCCTTCCGACTGGGGGACCCGGACGCCTCGGGCCGGCGCAGCCCCGTGGCCGTCCCGGGCGCCGTGACGGAGGTTCCCTTCGACACCGTCATCGTGGCCATCGGCAACGAGTCCAATCCCCTGCTGGCCCGAACCACCAAGGGTCTCGTGGTGGACAAGAAGGGGCGCGTCATCGTGGACGAGGCCCAGAAGACCTCCCTGGACAGGGTCTACGCGGGGGGAGACATAGTCCTGGGGGCCGCCACG
>CAYTYG010000510.1:0-1762 GCA_964441515.1 uncultured Treponema sp. | reverse complement strand
ACCTCATGCTCGCCGGCCGCGTGCGCGTGGTGCCCGGCGGCGAAAGGCCCCTGGCCGCCCGTCGGTTCGCCCTGGACCTGGACGACGGCACCCGGTTCGAGTACGGCGACGAGAAGAACATGGGCAAGGTCTACCTCTGTGATCTCGGCCGATTCGAGGGCATTCCCGGATACCTTGCCCAGGGGGTGGACCTGGCGGGCGAAGCCTTCACCCGGGAGGCCTTCCTGCGCCTGATCGCCAAGGAGCGCCGCCAGGCCCGGGTCTTCCTCATGGACCAGACCCGGCTATCCGCCGTGGGCAACGCCTACGCCGACGAAATCCTCTTTTCCGCGCGCATACACCCCAAGTCCCCCTGCAGCCGGCTTTCACCGGAGGAAAGGGACCGCTTCTACGGCTCCATACGGGAGGTGCTGGCCTGGGGTATAGCGGAGGTGGCCCGGGCGGCCCGCCCGACGGAGGAAAAGGTCCGGGACCACATGCGGGTTCGGAACCGCGCCGGCTCCCCCTGCCCCGCATGCGGGGCGACCATCCGGAAGGCCGGCGTCCTGGGCTTCGACTCCTTCTTCTGCCCCTCCTGCCAGAGACCCAAGACGGAGCAGTTCATAGACTGGAACCGGCCTTCCGGCGATGCGGGGGGATAATTTCCTACAACAAAGGCCTTGCATCGTCCTATAGAAACCGGTATAGTCGGAGGCGTCCGGCTTTTTGACAGCTGAAACGGCGCCCGCCGAAGGCTACGGAACCCCGGACGGGAGGCTCCCGTGACTCGACCGAACCAGAGTTGTCCGTTCCTCGCGCTATCCTCCTCCCGGCTCTTGATGTCCACCCTCCTTCCCCTCCCCGGCATGGTGATGTGACGCCCCGGGCGTCCTAGAACATCACCGGTCCTGACCCGTCGACGCGGGAAGGGACGGCGCCCGGGCGGAACACCCCGAAAATAAACCGTCGCAGTTATCAGGTCCGCGCTTTCGTACCGGAAGCCGTACCCTATTCCCGTACCCGCCGAAAAACGAGGCCGGGTCCGTTTCCCTGTCCGGGCAAGCCTGCGCAGGAGGACCCGGGCGTCGGATTCGGCGCCAGGAGTGTTTCATGACGATCAAGACCTATGACGAGATAAACGACCGGCTTGCCCGGGGGACGGCGGTGGTCCTTACGGCTTCGGAGTTCAAGGATCTCGCCGGGAGCCTGGGGCCCCGGGAGCTGGCGCGGCGGGTGGACGTGGTGACCACCGCCACCTTCGCCCACCCGGACCCGCCGATACGGATGGAGGAGATACGCCTGAACGGCGTCCCGGCCTACGAGGGCCTGGCCGCGGTGGACGCGTACCTGGGGGCCACGGCGGAGGATCCCTTGGACGGCGGGTATGGGGGCGCCCACGTCATAGAGGCCCTTGTGCGCGGCCAGGAGGTGCGGCTCTCGGCGCGCGGCAAGGGTACGGACTGCTACCCCCGCACGAGCCTGGAGGCCTCCATATCCCTGGAAAGGCTCAACGAGGCCTGGTTCTTCAATCCCCGCAACGGCTACCAGAACTACGGGGCGGCGGTGAACGGCTCGGATCGTACGCTCCGAACTTACATGGGGATCCTGGAGCCCGGCTACGGGAGCGTCTCCTACTCCACTTCCGGGGAGCTTTCGCCCCTTTTGAACGACCCCGAGTGCCGTACGGTGGGGGTGGGCACCCCGGTTTTCCTCTGCGGGGCCAAGGGTAGGGTGGTATCCGCGGGAACCCAGTTCTGCGACAACCGGGAGCCCGGGGCCTCGG
>CAYTYG010000509.1:0-1765 GCA_964441515.1 uncultured Treponema sp. | reverse complement strand
ATTACCGCCTCAATGTCGTTAACATCCAGGTGCCTCCCCTGCGGGAGCGGAAGGACGATATCCCCCTCCTGGCGGGGGCTTTTCTGCGGGAATTCTCGGAGGAGAACGGAAAGGCCATCGAGGGCTTCGACAACAAGGTCCGCGCCTCCTTCTTCGCTTACGATTGGCCGGGCAATGTACGGGAGCTCCGGAACTGCGTGGAGAGCGCCGTCGTGATGGCCCGGGGCAACCTCATCACCCTGGAGGATCTCCCCCCGGGGGTCCGGGACGCCCAGGAAGGGCGGGTCCTCCGCATTCCCATGGGATCCTCCCTCGCGCAGGCCGAGAAAATTCTCATACGCGACACCCTCGCCGCCCAGGGGGGAAACAAGAGCCGGACGGCGGAAGTTCTGGGGATAGGCCGTAAAACCTTGTACCAGAAGCTCCAGGACTACGGCATCGATACGGGCAAGGCCGAAGAATAGCCGCGTTCGTCCTCAGCGCTCCAGGGCTTCCAGGGCTTCCCGGGCCTTTTCGGCGATCCTGGGGTCCGGATCCGTCCGGGCGGCCTTCAGAGCCGGAATGAATACCGGCTCCCCCGTGCTCAGGGCCGTCTCCAGGATGGATTTCTTCAGGACCGGGTCCGCCCGGGAGAATAAGCTGGCTATCTCCCCGTCCGCCTGCCGAATGCCCAGGAAGGCCACCGAGCGGACGGCCTGGGCCGCCACTTCCGGAGAGTCGTCGTACAGCGCCTTACGGAGAAAGATGTACGCGCTTTTCTTGCCGGAGAGCCCGAGGCGCTTAACGGCCTCCATCCTCTGAGCGGGGCTTCGTGAGAGCGTGAACTCCGTGCCCAGGGCGAACAGGTCCTCCTCGTGCTCCTCTCCCCCGCCTTCCGGGCGCCGCGGTTCCCGCGCCGCAGGGGCCTTCGGCGAAAGTATCTTGTAGACCCGCACCAAGCGGGAAAACCTCCGGGCCGTAGCGGGATCCTTGGACGAATCGGGATGATAGCGCTTCGTGAGCTGACGGTAGGCCTTCTTCAGGTCCCGGGAATCCGCTCCCGGGGGAAGGCCGAATAGCGCCCAGAGTTCCCGCTCGCTTTTCATGGAGCCGCCTCCCCCCCGCGTGCCATGAGTTCTCCCGCCACGGCTTCCAGGGAGCCCCGGGCAAGCCGCCGGTCCTCCTCCGAGCCTGCCTCGATCGCGGCCGCGGCATGATCCAGGAGCTCCTCGATCTCGGCCCGGAACGAGTTGTCCAGATCCTGCCGGGACGCCAGGCTTCGGACGCTCTCCGCAAGGCGCGCCAGCTTCTCGCAATCGCCTCCGTCCGCGCCGGAATCGGTCACCACCACCGCCTGCTCCGTACGGGTATCCAGGTCTACGGCCCGCACGCGGAGCAGGTCGCTCTCGTCTATGGAGAACTCCACTTGAACGCGGGGCTCCCCCTTCCGAGCCCTCCGGACGCCGGGGAGGAGGAAGCGCCCCAGGGATGCGTTTTCCCGGGCTGCGGCGGACTCCCCCTGGAGTATGTGTATCTCCACGGATTCCTGGCCGTCCTCCACGGTCGTGAAGACGCGCTGTCTCCGGGCGGGAAGCGGGGCGTTCCGGGGCAGAAGCTCCACGAAGCGGCCGCCCTCGATCTCCACCCCGTAGGTCCGGGAGTTGATGTCCCGTATCGCGAATCCTCCGGCCTTGCCGGAGAGTACGGCGGCCTCCACGGCCGCGCCGACGGCGACAATCTCCTCCGGATTGACCCGGCCCTCCGGCTCCAGGGGTATCATCTCGGA
>CAYTYG010000508.1:0-1788 GCA_964441515.1 uncultured Treponema sp. | reverse complement strand
ATGGCCTGATCGAACTCCCGCTCCAGGCGCTCCTGGACTATCTCGAGGTGCAGCAGTCCGAGGAATCCGCACCGGAATCCGAAGCCCAGGGCCACGGAGCTGTCCTTCTCGTAGACCAGGGACGCGTCGTTGAGTTTGAGCTTTTCAAGGGCTACCTTGAGCTCTTCATACTCGTTCGTGTCCATGGGGTAGATGGAAGAGAATACGACCGGCTTGACCTCCCGGAACCCCGGCAGGGGCTCCGGGGCGGGGTTCTCCATATCCGTGATAGTGTCGCCCACCCGGACGTCCGAAACGGTCTTGATTCCCGCCACGATGTAGCCTACGTCCCCGGCGTCCAGCTCGTCGGCCTTGGACAGCTCTATCCGGAAGCGTCCGACCTCCTCCACCTCATGCTCGGCTCCGGTATTCATGAAGAGGATGCGGCTTCCCGCGCGTATCCGGCCGTCCATCACCCGGATGTGCACCAGAACCCCCCGGAAGGGATCGTAGCGGGAATCGAAGATGAGAGCCCGGGTCGGGGCCGTCGAGGAGCCCTGGGGAGGCGGTATGCGCTGAACTATGGCTTCCAGGAGGTCCGGGAGCCCGGTCCCCAGCTTCGCGGACACGGCCAGGGCGGACGCGCCGTCCAGGCCCAGATCGTGGGATATCTGTTCCCGTACCCCCTCCACGTCCGCGGAGGGCATGTCGATCTTGTTTATTACCGGAAGGATCTCCAGGTCGTGCTCCAGGGCCATGTACATGTTGGAGAGAGTCTGGGCCTCCACGCCCTGGGAGGCGTCGATCAGGAGTATGGCCCCCTCGCAGGAGGATATGGCGCGGCTGACCTCGTACGAAAAATCCACATGCCCCGGGGTATCCACCAGGTTCAGGGTATAGGCGATCCCATCCTTCGCCGTGTACGGTATGGACACCGCCTGGCTCTTGATGGTTATGCCCCGCTCCCGTTCGATGTCCATATTGTCGAGCATCTGGTTCTGGAACTTCCGATCGTCTACGATATGGGCCATCTGGATGAAACGGTCGGCCAGGGTGGATTTCCCGTGGTCTATATGGGCTATGATGCAAAAATTTCGCAGAAACTTCGGATCCCGCATGGGCGCACTCTACAGGAAACGGGGGAAACCTTCAAGATCGAATGCCGAGCTTCACAACTCCCCCCTCTAGAGCTATATTAGTCGGAAAGGAGGGAGCCATGCTGGAGACCTTGGAGTACACACGAGTCGAGGGAGAGAACCGAAAGCACGCCGTCACGGTCTACGCTCTTTCCACCTGCGGCTTCTGCAAGCGGGCCCTGGCCTTTCTGGAAGCGAACAAGATGGAGTACTCCTATATCTATATGGACAAGATCCCCCTGGAAATAAAAAACGAGGCCAAGAGAATCCTGAAGGAACGCTTCCGGCAGGACGTGGCTTTCCCCTTCGCCGTCGTCGACGACCGGGAAGTGCTGGTCGGTTTTATAGAGGCCGACTGGAAACGTACCCTGGAGGTCTAGATGCCGGTCCAAAAGTCCTTCGAAGACACCCTCCGATTCGCCTCCATGGTCGCGGAGAAGCAGGGGTGGACGCTCAACACGGACATCGAGTTCCGGGATACCCTGTTGGACGGCCTTACGATCAACTGGAACCGGTACGGCTATTTTCTTTGCCCCTGCCGCGACACGGAAGGAAGCCGCGAGGCGGACGCCTCCGTCCTCTGTCCTTGCCGGTACGCCCGGGTGGACATACAGGAACACGGCCACTGCTTCTGCGCCCTCTACCTGCGTCCCGATTTTTCGGCCGCGGGCGG
>CAYTYG010000507.1:0-1793 GCA_964441515.1 uncultured Treponema sp. | reverse complement strand
TCGGCCGGCCGGTCCGCTTCTGGAACACTTCCAGGAGGGAGAAGTAAAGCTCCTCGTGGAGGGCTTCCTTGAGGCTGACGGCCTCCTGGCCGACGGGAAGGGGACGATCCTCCGCGGGCAGGGAGGCCCGCAGGGAAAGGACCTCGAAGAAGGGCTCCACGGCCCCCCAGTCGTGGGAGGATACGACGGCCAGGGACTCGGTATACATAGCCTCGTAGTCCGTCTCCAGGCGCTCGTCCCGGAAAACGCCGTCCCGGCAGGCGCGGCGCAGCCACCCGCAGGGCGCGACCACGGATTGACCGGAGTGGTCCACATACTCGCGGTTCGGCGCCAATACCCGTATTTCCTCCGACCGTCCGTCCGAGTACAGCAGGCGGAGGGTATACGAGAGAGGGTATTCCCCTTCGCCCGTTGGCCCCGCGGCCTCCGCTTCTTCCGCGCCGAATCGTACGTCCACGCCCGGAAGAAGGGCTGTCAGGGGATAAGCCTCCAGCAGGAAGCGGTCGGAAGGGCAGAGAGGATGCACCGGGTAAGCCACGTCCACCCGGGTAAGCCCGGAAAGGTCCGCTTCCTCCAGGAAAAAATGGAGCAGCGGCTTGTAGGCGCTGCGGATGCGGGCGCCCACCCCCCTTGCGGCAAGGGCTTTTTCCGCCTGCCGCCGGGAAGCCTCGTCGTCGAAGGTCCAGGCTTCCAGCAGGGAACCCGAAGCTTCGTCGAATTCCCCCGAAACGATCCTATCGAGGGTCCGCTCGAATCGCTTATCCAACAGGATGTTCATTTCGCAGTTCTTCCCGTGGGGTCCAGCCGATCGCGCAGCCAATCCCCGAAAAGGTTGAGCCCCAGCACCAACAAAAGGAGGGCCAGGCCCGGAAACACGCTGATCCACCACGCGTTCTGAAGATACGTCCTTCCGTCCGCGAGCATCCCGCCCCAGCTGGGTACCATCACGTCCACGCCCAGCCCCAGGAAGGTGAGGCTGCTCTCCAGAAGTATATTATTCGCTATATTCAGTGTCATGAGCACGACTACCGGTCCGGCGAGATTCGGCAGCAGATGCCGGAACAGGATGCCGCCCCCCCGGACTCCTATGGCGCGGGCCGAGAGTATGAACTCCCGCTCCCGGAGCGTCAGAACCGAGCCCCGTACAAGACGGGCGTATTGCACCCACTGGGTTATGACGAGGAGGAGGATCGTATTCACGAGCCCGCCCCCGATGATGGCCATAAACGTCAACGCCATCAGGATGAACGGCAAGGCCAGCTGTATGTCGGCCAGCCGCATCACCAGGGTGTCCCAGAATCGGCCGTAGTACCCGGAGACAAGCCCCATGGCCACCCCGATCAGGGAGGCCCCAAGGACGGAAAAAACCCCGACGAGGAGGGATATGCGCCCCCCCACGATCACGCGCGCCAGGACGTCCCTGCCCAGAGGGTCGGTCCCCAGCGGATGAGCACCGTTCCGGAAGGGAGCTTGAAGCCGGTTGGCCAAGTCGATCGCCTCCCCGCCGTCCGGAAAGAGGAGGGAAGAAAAGACGACAAGAAGGCACATGCCCCCGGCCAACGCGGCGCCCAGGATGAACTCGAGATTCCGGTAGGGAGATTTCATGGAAGGTTTCATCCTCATCGGCTACTCTCTCCGTACCCGCGGGTCAACGATTCCATACGCTATGTCGACGGAGAGGTTGACGAACACGATGAGAAGGGAAAGGGTGCAGACGACGGCTTGTAAAACCGGGTAATCCCGGGAGGCAACCGCGTCGAAAGCGAGTGTTCCCATGCCCGGCCAGTTGAAGA
>CAYTYG010000506.1:0-1799 GCA_964441515.1 uncultured Treponema sp. | reverse complement strand
GGCAAGTGCGAAAACCTCCACGGCCACAATTACAGGGTACGGGCCTTTGCCGAGGGCGGGGAGCTGGACGCTTCCGGCATGCTCGTGGACTTCGGGGTCCTGAAAGGGGCGCTCCGGGATGTCTGCGAAGGCCTGGACCATCGGCTCCTCAACGACGAAGCGTCCTTCCGGGGATCCCCCAGCGCGGAACGGATTGCCGCCTACGTCTACGACGCCCTGTCGGGGAGGCTGCCGGGGATTCCCCTTAAGGCCGTGGAGGTCTTCGAGAGCGATACGAGCATGGCACGGTATGAACCGTGATCCTTATATTCGGGGGAGGGTCTACGAGACATCCCAGCTCCTCCCGTATCTAGGGAATAAACGGGCCCTGATCCCCTGTCTAAGGGAACTTTTCCGATCCCTGCGCGCCGATACGGGCGGCTGCGTTTTTCTGGATCCCTTTGCCGGGACAGGCTCCGTATCCCGACTCGCACGGTCCCTGGGCATGACGGTTCGAGCCAACGACTGGGAGCCCTATTCCTACGCGGTCAACCGAGTCTGGCTTGAACTTAGGCCTTCGGATTTGGACCGCCTGTTCCGGGAGGAAGGCGGGATAGGGGCCGTATTGAAGCTGCTAAATTCCTTCCATCCCGACCGCGAAGACCGATCCCCGCATCCGGAGCCCGAGCCGTACATGGCACGCTGGTACGCGCCCAGCCGGACGGCCCGGGCGGACTGGCGTACGGAACGGCTCTTTTATACCCGGGAGAACGCGGTCTTCCTGGACCGGGTTCGGGAGTATATCGCCCGCCGGGGCTCCTTGGAGGAGAAAGAGGCAACCGGGGATTCCGAGGAATCGGATCGATGGCTGCTCCTGGCCCTCCTCCTGTTGGAGGCGGCCACCCACGCAAACACGTCGGGGGTTTTCAAGGCTTTTCACAAGGGCTTCGGCGGACACGGAAAGGATGCCCTCACCCGCATCCTGGGAGCCATGGAGCTGGAGCTTCCCATCCTGCCGGAAGCCGAACCCGCGCGGGTCTTCCGGGAGGACGCCGCCCGGTTCGTGCGGCGTTTCCCGGCGGACATTGCGTACCTGGACCCGCCCTACAACCAGCACCAGTACGGCTCGAACTACCACATCCTGAACACCCTGGTCCTTTGGCGCCGCGAACCGGTCCCTCTGGATACCGGCCCCGACGGCCGTCTTCTCCGGAAGGCCGGAATCCCCGAGTCCTGGAGAGAGACTTGGTCGCCCTATTGCGGGCGAACCACGGCCCGGGAGGCCCTGGCCTCCCTTCTGGACAGCCTGGACGCCCGGACGGTCGTCTTCAGCTACAACACCGAGGGTATCGTGGAGCCCGAAGAACTGTACGAAATGCTCGCCCGGAGATGGGACGTGAACACGGAAATTCTGGATTACGTCCTGTACCGCGGAGGCCGGCAAAGCTCCTCCCGGCGGGTAAGGAACCACGAGCTCGTGTTCATCGGGAGGAGCCGCCCTTCGGCGCGGAGCCCGTCATCCGGGACGCCGCCGGAAAGGCTGGGTTCGGAACTGAGGCTCCGCCGGCTCCTGGCCTCGCGGTTCGATCCCGGGAGAATCCGATCCGCCTTCCGAACCGAGGGGGACGCCGTTCTGCCGGCCGAAGGGAGAGGCGCCTGGCGGATGTGGCGCTTCCACAGGTTTACGGAAACGGGGGAATGCGACTTTTCGACCCTGGATCCCTCGGAGCGGGAAAGGATCCTGTCGGGACTGGAAAGCTGCGAAATCGGGGGAAACGCCGAAGCAGCGATGGTCCTGGCCGGGATGGCGGGAGAATGCG
>CAYTYG010000505.1:0-1801 GCA_964441515.1 uncultured Treponema sp. | reverse complement strand
CGCGACGAACGTCTCCTGGAAGGGCCATCCTATCAACCTGATCGATACCCCCGGGCACGTGGACTTCACCATCGAGGTGGAGCGGGCCCTGCGCGTCCTGGACGGGGCCGTGCTCGTGCTCTGCGCGGTGGGCGGGGTGCAGTCCCAGACCCTTACCGTGGACCGCCAGCTCAAACGCTACCACGTCCCCCGTCTGGCGTTTATCAACAAGTGCGACCGCACCGGCTCCAATCCCTTCCGAGTCCGCAGCCAGATCCGGGAGAAGCTCGGCCTCAACGCCGTCTTCATGACCCTTCCCATAGGCCTGGAGGACAAGTTCGAGGGAATCGTCGACCTCGTCGAGATGAAAGCCGTCTACTTCGACGGACCCAACGGAGAGCAAATCCGGTACGCCGAGATCCCGGCCCACATGGCGGCGGATGCGGCGAAGTACCGGGAGGAGCTCATGGACGGCGCGTCCATGTTCTCCGACGAGCTTGCCGAGGCCTATCTTGAAGGGATGGAAACCCCGGAGATGATCATCGCGGCGGTCCGAAAGGGCACCATCGCGGAGCAGATTGTGCCGGTTTTCGTAGGCTCCGCCTACAAGAACAAGGCCGTGCAGGTACTGCTGGACGGGGTTATCCGCTACCTCCCGGACCCCACGGAGGTCAAGAACGTCGCCCTGGACCTGGACAACAACGAGGAGCCCATTGTCCTCAAGGCAGATCCCGAAGCTCCGACCGTCGCCCTTGCATTCAAGCTGGAGGACGGCCAGTACGGCCAGCTCACCTACGTCCGCGTCTACCAGGGAATGATCAAGAAAGGCGACGAACTGTTGAACACCCGCGCCCGGAAGAAGTTCAAGATCGGGCGCTTGGTGCGGATGCACGCCAATTCCATGGAGGACACCACGGAAGGCCAGACCGGCGACATCGTGGCCTTGTTCGGAATCGAATGCGCCTCGGGCGACACGTTCTGCAGCACCAGCCTCAACTACGCCATGACGAGCATGTTCGTCCCGGAGCCGGTCATCTCCCTTGCCATCAATCCCAAGGACAAGAAAAGCGCGGACCAGATGGCCAAGGCCCTCAACCGTTTCACCAAGGAAGACCCGACCTTCCAGACCTATGTGGACCCCGAGTCGAACCAGACCATCATCAAAGGCATGGGCGAGCTGCACCTGGACGTCTACATCGAGCGGATGAAGCGCGAGTACAAGTGCGAGGTGGAGACCGGCATGCCCCAGGTGGCGTACCGCGAGGCCATCTCCCAGCGCGCGGAGTTCAATTACACCCACAAGAAGCAGACCGGCGGCTCCGGCCAGTACGGCCGCGTGGCCGGCTACATGGAGCCCTGCGAGGCCCAGGTCTACGAATTCGTGGACATGGTCAAGGGCGGAGCCATCCCGACCGAGTACGTCCCCTCCTGCGACAAGGGTTTCCGGGAATGCATGAAGAAAGGCACCCTGATCGGATTCCCCATCGTCAACGTGCGATGCGTGATCAACGACGGCCAGAGCCATCCCGTAGACTCTTCCGATATAGCCTTCCAGCTGGCCGCGATCGGGGCATTCCGGGAGGCTTACGAAAAGGCCAAGCCCGTCATCCTCGAGCCCATCATGAAGGTGGCGATCGAAGGTCCTACGGAATTCCAGGGCAACATCTTCGCCTCCGTGAACCAGAGGCGCGGCATGATCGCGGCCAGCACGGAAGAAACGGCTTTTTGCCGCGTGGAGGCCGAGGTTCCCCTCGCGGAGATGTTCGGGTATTCCACCGTCCTGAGGTCCCTGACCCAGGGCAAGGCGGAGTTCACCATGGAG
>CAYTYG010000504.1:0-1811 GCA_964441515.1 uncultured Treponema sp. | reverse complement strand
GACCTGCCCGTTTTGGACCTGGCGGACCTCCGGGCGCTCCTGGGTTGGGCCGCGGAGAACGCCGCGGCCCTCAAGGCCGAGTACGGGCTGATGTCCTCCACGACACTCGGGGCCCTCCAGCGCTCCGTGCTGGTCCTGGAGGACACGGGGGCCGGCCGCTTTTTCGGCGAGCCCGCCCTGGAGATCTCGGACCTACTGCGGACGGACGGCCGGGGGCACGGGGTGGTAAACGTCCTGGCCGCGGAGGGCCTCATGGCCGAGCCGGACCTCTACGCGACGGTCCTTCTCCACCTCCTGGGGGAGCTCTTCGAGGAGCTGCCCGAGGCGGGCGACCTTTCCAAACCCCGGCTCGTCCTTCTGCTGGACGAGGCGCACCTCCTGTTCGACGACGCCCCCGAGGCCCTCGTGGAGGCGGTGGAGCGGACCGCCCGGCTGGTGCGCTCCAAGGGGGTGGGGCTCTGGCTCGTGACCCAGAGCCCCCTGGACGTGCCCGAGTCCGTATTGGGACAGCTGGGCAACCGGGTGCACCACGCCCTCCGGGCCTACACCCCGAAAGACAAAAAAGCGGTCGATTCCGTGGCCGATTCCCTGCGCCCCAACCCCCGGGTGGACGCCGCCCGGGCCATCACCGAGCTGGGCGTGGGGGAGGCCCTGGTATCCTTCCTGGACGACGAGGGCCGCCCCTCCCCGGTGGAACGCGCCCGGGTGGCGCCGCCGGCTTCCCGTATCGGCCCCCTGTCCCCGGCGGAGCGCGCGGCCGTCCTGGCGTCTTCCCCCCTGGCTGCCCGGTACGACAAGCCCGTGGACCGTCCGTCCGCCTACGAGATGTTGAAAGGCAGGATGGGAGGCTTCGGCCGACCCGCGGAAGGCCCGGGTACGGCCGGGGGAGCCCGGGCCGCGGGGCCGAGGGAGCCCACCATCGAGGAGATCGAGGCGGAGCTCCGGGGCTGGCCCATGCCCGGCCGGGCGGAGCCCGGGCCGGAATACCCCGAATACGCCGAGGAGCCCCGGCCGAGTCGCGCCCCGGCCCGGGGGCGTTCTTCCGGAGGCAGGTCCGGTTCGACTTCCGGGGGCAACGCGGATGGAGCGGGATCCTTCGCCTCGGAGCTGGCCCGGATGGCCCTGAGCGCGGCGGGCAGGGAGCTGGGGCGGCAGGTCGTGCGGGGCATCCTGGGGACCGGGAGGCGGCGCCGATACTGAACCGGAATTCCTTGACACTCCGACGCCTATCCTGAACTATGGTGCCCCAGGGGGAATCGATGAAGTACAGCTATCCCGCGGGCTACAAGCCCCTGCTCGGCGTCAAGGAGACGGAACGGGCGATCAAGGAGATCAAGGATTTCTTCCAGCTGAGCCTCGCCACTGAGCTCAACCTGACCCGGGTGACGGCGCCGCTGTTCGTGCTCTCCGGAACGGGGATCAACGACGACCTCAACGGCGTAGAGCGGCCCGTGGCCTTTCCGGTCAAGGCCCTGGGGGACGCCCGGGCGGAGATCGTACACTCCCTGGCCAAGTGGAAGCGCCTGGCCCTGGCGGAGTACGGGTTCGCGAAGGGGTTCGGGCTCTACACGGACATGAACGCCATCCGGGCGGACGAGGACCTCGACCCCATCCACTCGCTCTACGTGGACCAGTGGGACTGGGAGCGCGTGGTCTCCCGCGAGGAGCGCAGCCTCGATTTCCTCAAGTCGATCGTCAAGAGAATCTACGGGGCCATGAAGCGCACCGAGTTCCTGATCTGCGACACCTACGCCCAGATCAAGCCCTCCCTTCCGCCGGAGATCGCCTTCATCCACGCCGAGGACCTGCTC
>CAYTYG010000503.1:0-1824 GCA_964441515.1 uncultured Treponema sp. | reverse complement strand
CCCAGGTCGGGGCCAGGGCCGTGAGCGCGCAGGGGACCTCCCCGATCACAACGGCCAGGACGAAAAGCTTCTTGCGGCTGGCCTTGTCCGCGAAGTAGCCCCACAGGAGGGACACGACGGCCCCGACCACGGTGAAGAAGGCCATCATGCTGCCCACGGCCGAGTCGTCCACGCCGAATTCAGCCTCGATGCGGGTGAGCATGGGGGCCATGACCTGGCCGTCCGCGTTCAGGATGACCATGGAAAGGGCCATCAGGGCCAGAAGCAGGTTCTTCTGTTTCTTGGACATAGGAACTCCCGGTATCGACGGATTGCCCCCGCGGGCGGACGGAAAAATCTACTACGGAAGCCGGGCGCGCGCAAGGGAAAACCCGGCGGCCGCGGCGTCAGGAAACCCCGCCGGGCCCGGTGTCCCCTGCCGGGCCCCCCTCCGTTCCCGGATCTGCCGCCTTCCTGCGGCGCTCGGTCTTGTAGGATCCCAGGATGATGGATATCGGCTCCAAGACCGGCACGTTCTCGCAGACGATCTTCACGATGACCATCATCGGGACGGACAGGATGAGGCCCGCGAAGCCCCAGAGCCACCCCCATAAGGTCATCGTCGCCAGGATGATGAAGGGCGAGAGCCCCAGGTTGTCCCCCTGTATCTTGGGCTCCAGGATGTTCCCGAGGACCGTGTTCACCCCCGCCATGACGGCCAGGGCGCCGATGACGGGACCCGGGGCGGGCCAGAACTGGACGAGGGCGAAAATCCCCACCCCCGCCCCGGCCGTCATGCTGCCTATGGTCGGGATGAAGTTCAGGATGAACGATACCACGCCCCAGACCATCGGGAAATCGACCCCCACAAGCAAGAGGCCGGCGTATACCAGGATTCCCGTGGCCAGGGAAACGAAGAACTTCACGGAAAGGTACCGGGCTACCTGGTTCACGATGTCGGACGCTGCCCGCTTGATCCGGCCGGAGAGCTTGTCCTCGAAGGCCAGCTCTATCTTGTCCCGGAAATGGGAGATCTCCAGAAGCAGGAAGGCCACGAACAGAAGAACGATCAGGGCGTTCGAGAGGAAACCCAGAAAGGACTCGGACAGGGATAGCGCGAAGCCCTGGACCCGGGTCCGGATGCCCAGCTGTCCCCAGATGTTCTGGAAAAAGGAAAGGTGCTCGTCGTAGGGGAGCTGGAAAATCTCCGCGACGCGGGAGTAGATCTCGGAAAACCGGGCCTCGTATTTGGGATAGAGGGTGAGGATGGTGCGTCCCGAGGTGAAGAGGATGATCCCGATCAGGTAGAGCCCCGCCCCCATAAGGACTATCACGAGGACGATCGCCAGGACCCGGGGGATCCTAAGCCTTCCCAGCATGGACACCACGGGTTCCAGGACCAGGGAAAGGAGCAGCGCGATCGTAAGCGGCAGGATTACGGGCGCCATGAGCTTGAGAACGGCGCCTCCCAGGATCAGGGCCACGAAGCCGAGCAGGAAAAAATTGGATCTGCCGGAATTGAACCCCTTGTACCGATTGTTCATATCCCCCCTCGGAATCCGGCAGGCCTTCGGACTCCCGGAACTCCCCGTCAAGATGGCCGGACCGGGGGAGTTCGTCAAGACCGCGAAGCCCGCCCCCGGCCGGGCGGCCGTTCCCCGCTTCTCCCGGCGCGGGAAGGGGATTATACTGGGAAATGTCCGCCGCACGGCCAAGAGCGTTCCGCAGGGCCGCCGGGACGGAAAGGAGAATCCGATGAAAGCCCTCGTAAAGAGATACGCCAAACCCGGCCTCTGGATGGAGGACGTCCCCCTCCCCGCGGTAGGGGACAACGACCTTCTGATC
>CAYTYG010000502.1:0-1831 GCA_964441515.1 uncultured Treponema sp. | reverse complement strand
ACGTTTACGGCGGTCCCGCGGACTCCCTGGATCTTCTCCACCCTGCGGTAGGTGACGGCCTTGTCCGCCATCCAGGAGCCGAACACCGCCCCGATGGCGCCCCAGAGCTGGACTACGGGATTCTGTGGAAAGTCGCTCTTGATGTGTTTTTTATACAGGGTTTTGAAGTTCTTGATCAGTTCGGCCAGCTCTTCCTCGTTGACGTCCGTGTCCCCGACCTTCACGCCCGCCTTGACGCCCAGGCGCTTGCGGGTCTTGGCTTCCTTCACAGCGTCGAAGGCCTTGTCGAACTCCTCGCGCTCGATGCCCATGGCCGTGGAGCCGTACATCATGATGAAGCGGCGGTACGCGTCCAGGGCGAAGCGGCGGTTGCCGGTCTTGGCGGCAAGGCCCTCAACGGAGGCGTCGGTAAGCCCGAGGTTGAGGATGGTCTCCATCATGCCGGGCATGGAGATGGCGGCGCCGGAGCGGACGGAAACGAGCAGGGGATCCTTGGGGTCTCCGAGCTTCTTGCCGGCCGTTTTTTCAAGCCGCTTGAGGTGGTTTTCCACCTCCTCCTTGAGGCCCGCCGGGTACTTCCGGCTGTTTTTATAATAGAGATCGCAGACTTCCGTGGTGATCGTGAAACCCGCGGGTACCGGGAGACCGATCTTGGTCATCTCCGCGAGCCCGGCTCCCTTGCCGCCCAGCAAGTCTTTCTGCTTGCCGTCGCCCTCGGCCTTTCCGGAGCCGAAAAAATAGACGTACTTGGTCTTGGCCATGGAATATTCCTCCGTTATACGCGATTGCAGGAAAGAAATCAGATTAAGTTAACCTATAGAAACGCGGGGAGAGTGTCAAGGAAGCGGGGGGCGCTAGAAGGAAAGCCCGAGGGTGACGAGGGTCAGGTCCAGTCCGGGAACCTGGTTGGCGTGGGATTCGAATTTGACCCCGACCTTATCGCAGGCCTCGGAGAGGTAAGACAGGTAGTACAGGCCCAGTTCCGTATTGGCCTCGGAATTCGGCAGCTCCTTGTAGAAATCCTGGAGGCTCTTCTTCTTCAGATCCGCGCTTTTCTTCTCGTCGATGGTTCTTCGCATGTTCTCGTACTCGGACTCCTTGTTGAAGATATTGATCTGGAGGCGCCCCTGGGTCCCTATGGACGTGCTTTTCGATCCCAGCTTCCAGGAGAGGTATACGAGTTCCCTCTTGCGTTCCAGGGATTCTATGACCTGGCGGCGGATATTGGGATCGAAAAGTACTGCGTTCATGTCCACCGTCCCCTTGAAAACGGTCTTGGCCTCCCTCTTGAGGTTGGAATTCTCGGCGTTGGAGGTCAGCTCCATGATCATGAGGGAGACGTATTCCGCGATCCGAGCCTTTTCCATGTATTCCGAAAGGGAAGCCCGGATGTCCTCTAAGAGCTGTTCGTACCCGTCCGATCCCTTGAACCGGGCTATGATGAACCAGATGAAGGGGCGCAGGGTAGTGAGGAACTTTTCCGAGAGCAGAAGGAGGATGTTCTTCTCGTCCGGCAGCAGGGCTACATTGCGGTTGATGGATCCGTACAGGGGGCCGAGTATCTGCTGCTTAATCTGGAGTATGTCCTTTTCCTTTTCCTTGAGGACGCCCTGCAGGTATTCGTCGTTGATGCGGGTCTTGTCGTCTATGATGTTGGAGGGGTTCAGGCGGTTCCATTTCTTTATAAGATCGCTGGAGAGCATCCGGGAGAAGATATAGGTGTCGTACTGTCGGTAGAGCAGGGAATAGACGATCAGCTTGGAGAGGTCCATGATCTCCTGGCGGTTGGACATGAACTCGCTCTTGGAGACCTCGACCTTGGAAATATAGT
>CAYTYG010000501.1:0-1846 GCA_964441515.1 uncultured Treponema sp. | reverse complement strand
GCCCCTGTACCTGTACAACAACCCCGTGAACAAATTCGTGGCCGGGTTCATCGGCTCCCCGCCTATGAATTTCCTGAACGCCCGGGTCGTGGAGGAGGGCGGAAAGCTCCTGATCGACGAGGGGTCCTTCAAGATACAGCCGGCTTCCGACCACCTCCGGCACCTGAAGCCCTACCTGGGAAAGGAAGTTGCCTTCGGCATCCGGCCCGAGGACCTGCCCTGCGTGGAAAACGGCACGGGCGGGATTCCCGCCAAGGTGACGGTCGTGGAGCCCCTGGGAGCCCAGATACACCTGCACGCCACCACTCCGACCCAGATATTCCTGGCCACCGTGCCGCCCAACCACCTCTTCCACATCGGGGACAAGGTCAGCTTCGCCCCCTTGATGGAGAAGGCGAAATACTTCGACCGGGAAACCGAGGAGTGCATCATCCCGTCCGACCGGATCGAGAAAAAGGGCTAGCGGATAGCCTTGACCTCGGATGGAAACCCCGGCTTCGCGCCGGGGTTTTTTATTTGCATTCGGGCTGGCCGTACCCTAGACTTTTACCTCGTCCGCTGAAAACTCAATACTAATGCTTCTTTTTCCGGCAGTAGACCGGGGAAAATCCGTGTGGTCGGAGCGTGAATCCGGGCCGAGTCGGAGGGCGCCTGGGGAGGTTGGTATGGCCAGACGAACAACGTTGATAATGAAGATTTCCTCAATTTTCTCTATTTTCGTGGCTCTCCTCTTGGGGGTCATCATCCTGTTTATCGGGTTGCGAGTAAGCGCTTCCCTCCAGGCGCTTATGACGGCGGATAACCTGCAGATCGTGCAGGCTACATCCATGCGCCTTGCGGAGATGATGGACAAGCTCCATTGGCAGCTCCGGATGCTCGCGTCCCGGGACGTGATGCGCACGGGGGACCGGGACGCCGTGGAAGCCGCCGTGATGGACCTCAAGGGCAAGCTCTCGCCCGAGGTCGTGGGGGTCTTCTACGGCTGGCCCGGGGGCTACTACCGCAACAGCGAGGGGGTGCGCGGAAACATCCTGGACCGGGACTATTACAAGGCGATCTTCGAGAAGGGCTGGGACAGCACGGTCAGCGAAGCCGTGGTCTCGAAGTCCCTGGGATTGCCCATCGTCGTGACGGCCGTGTCGGTCAAGGGGGCCGACGGCAGGACCCGGGGCATGCTCTGCTTCCAGTTCAAGCTGGAGACGCTTTCGGCGATAACGAACGACATCAAGATCGGTCGGACCGGCTACGCCTACATTCTGGACAACACGGGCCTGATGATAGCCCACCCGGATACGGAGATCGTGATGAAGTTCAACGCCTTGGACTCGGACAAGGAGGGCTACCGCGGCCTGGGCTCGCTGGTCCGGAGGAGCTTGGAGGAAGTTTCCGGAACGAACATTTTCTTCACGCCGGAAGGAAAGGAGATGATCGCCTTTTTCGTCCGCATCAAGAACACCCCCGATTGGACCCTGTGGGTCAGCGTACCCGGCGAGGAGATCCGGGAAACCGAGAGGAGCCTGACTTCGCTCCTCCTGGTCCTCGCCGCCGTCGCCATTCTCCTGTCGATCGCAATATCGGTTTTGATAGCGCGATCGATCGTCAAACCGATCAAGCTGACGACCCAGGGGCTCGGGCTCCTTTCTTCGGGGGACCTGGCCCTTACGGGCTTCGATTTTAACGCGACCCGGAAAATCGTCGCAAGGAAGGACGAGATAGGCGACCAGGGCAGGTCCTTGGACGTGATGCTGAGCACCCTGAACAAGGTGGTGGGGGACATCCGCATGGCTTCCGGGCAGGTTTCCTCGGGGTCGGAGCAGCTGTCGTCCACGGCGCAGGGGCTCTCCCA
>CAYTYG010000500.1:0-1846 GCA_964441515.1 uncultured Treponema sp. | reverse complement strand
AGGGAATCATCCGCACGGTAATCTATTATCCCCTTTCCATGGGCCGCAACTTCGACGAGCTTTTGCGCGTTGTCCAGGCCCTCAAGGCGGCGGATGAATTCGGCATCGCCACCCCCGCGGACTGGCGCCCCGGCGACGACGTCATCGTGCCCACGGCGGGCTCCTGCGGCGTGGCCAAGGAGCGGATGGACAGCAAGGACCTGACTTGCTACGACTGGTTCTTCTGTACCAAGAAGATCGACAAGGATAAGGTCCTGGCGGCCATCCGGAAGAAGTAAGATCCGCATAGAACCTCGAGGTCCCGGGAAAGGGGCGTCCGGCGATTCGTTCTCTTGCCGGATGCCCCTTTTTTTGCGAGGGCCGAACCTGCCCGAACCGCCGCGCGGGCGCTACCACGGAGCTTGACTATACGCGGCTAGCTCCTCAATATTGATCCGCGATGAAGATCGACCGCCTGCTCTCCATCATCGTGTACCTTCTCAACCGGGACCTGGTAAGCGCCGCGGAGCTGGCCCGGCGCTTCGAGGTTTCCGTCCGGACTATCCAGCGGGACATGGACACGATCAATCTGGCGGGAATACCGGTCCTCGGCGTCCAGGGCCGCGAGGGCGGATACGGGATCCTGGATTCCTACAAGATGGACCGCCGCCTCCTGACCGCGGACGACCTTTTCTACATTATTACCGCCCTGTCCGGCATCGATTCTTCCCTGGGAGACCGCAGGATAGGGGACACCCTGGAAAAGATGAAAGGGCTCGTACCCCGTTCCCCCGGGGGCTCCTTCCAGGAGAGGCAGGAAAAGCTGAGGGTGGACTTCCGCGCGTTCGGAGGCGGAACGGCCCGGCGCGAGGTCTTCCGTGTGGTACAACAGGCCGTGGAAACGGGGCGCCTACTTCGGATGGTCTACACGAACAATCGGATGGAAAAGCTTTTCCGGATCGTGGAGCCCATGACCGTGGTATTCACCGGGCGGTCCTGGTACCTCTTCGCGTACTGCCGTCTGCGCGGGGATTTTCGACTGTTCCGTATCTCCCGGATACGGGAGCCCGGGATACTGGAGGGGGCCTTCCGGCGCAGGGATATGACCTACGACCGGTTCCTCCAGGAGCGGAACCCCGAGGTTTCCGGCGCCGGGCTCGACCTGGCGCTGCGGTTCGCCCCCGAAATGGCGCCCCTCGTGGAGGAGTTCTACCCCGACGAGGACCGGGAGCGCGGGGCGGACGGAAGCGTGACGGTCCGTACGCGCCTTCCCGAGGACGGCTGGCTCTACGGCTACATCCTCAGCTACGGCCGGTTCGTCGAGGTCCTGGAGCCGATCCGGCTGAGGGGGATCATCCGTGAATCGGCCGAAAAAATCGCGAAAATCTACGAATGATTCCCGAACCACGACATACAGGTGTCGGGGTTTCCGTCCTATGCTCGGGTAAACGCGCTATCCAGGAGGTGGATATGGAGATCGTTCGGAAACCGAAAAGTCCGACCTTGTCCGTCCGGTACAGGACACCGGCCGCGAAGCTCCCGGAAACCATGGGGCCGGTCTACGGAGAGATCGCCGCGTACATGGCCCGGAAGGGTATAGCTTTTGCGGGCCCTCCCTTCGCCCTGTACCACAACATGGACATGGACGACCTGGACGTGGAGATCGGATTTCCCGTCGGCAAGGAGGAGCCGGGGGGGGGTCGGGTCAAGGCGGGATTTCTGCCCGGCGGGAAGCTGGCGACGGCCAAGCACGTAGGCCCCTATTCCGCGATCGAGGAAACCTACAACAAATTGATGGCCTTCGTCGGGGAAAAGAAGCTGGAGGCGGAGAGCTTCATGTACGAGGAGTATCTCAATTCCCCCGAGG
>CAYTYG010000499.1:0-1849 GCA_964441515.1 uncultured Treponema sp. | reverse complement strand
CGCCGGAAGACGGCGCGCGGGGCGCCCATCCGGCGGCGCATGTGCGGCCGCCCTCCCCGGCGGACACGCGGCGCCTGCTGCGGGCAGGGGAGGGGAGGGTGCGCTGCGTGACCCTGGCCCCCGAACGGCCCGGGGCGGCGTCCGCGGAAGAAGCCGGCGCTTCCGCGCCCGGCAAAGCCCCGGCCCGGCGGGTGGGACAGATCGTTTACCTGGAGGGGGCCGTGACCCTGCACCGGGGAGGCTTGGAGCCCCAGGCCGTCGACATAGGACAGGTCGTGGAGAATTACGACGTGGTGCAGACCGGACCCGCGAGCCGAGCCACCCTGGAGCTGGCCCCGGGAAGCCCGGGCGGTGCCGAGATACGCATAGCCGAGAACACCGTGTTCTATTACGATTCCGCCCTCCAGGATTCCGGGGCCCGTAAGACGGTGCTTCAGCTCCTGGCGGGCTCCGCGGCCTTCAAGGTGGAAAAGCTGGCGTCGGGGGAATTCTCCGTGGCCGCGGACGGGGCCGCCCTGGGAGTCCGGGGGACCTTCTTCATCGTCAACACCATCCCGGACGGCGCCCTCCTCGTGACCTGTTCGGAGGGCCGCGTGGAGGTTTCCGACGACACGGGAGAGCGGCTCCATGCCCAGCCCGGGCGCGCCGTGTCCCAGGCCCCGGGGCAGTCCGTTCAGGAGGAGCTCGTATCCCTGGAGAACCTGGCGGACTACCGGGTGAACTGGGTGGACGAAAGCTTGAAGTCCCTGGAGGCCCGTGCTCCGAAGGTCATAGCCGGGCACGCGAAGCGCTACTCCGCCGGCCGGGCCGATTTCGACGCGGCCTACGCAAGGTTGAGGGAGCACGCCCTCGTCCTGGAAGCCTGGGAGGTGGCCCGGGAGGCCGGGGGGGAGCCGCGTTTCACGGACTGGATAGCCGAGAAGAAGGCCGTGGCCCCCGCGCTGTTCGATTGCCTGGCGGCCCTCTTCAAGCTGGAGAGGCCCTTCTACCGGCTCCAGGAGTTTTCCCGGCTGCACGACCGGGGCGTCGGCGCCGGGGTCCTCCCGGACGGCCGACCCACGGCGGACTTCTTCGAGGCCTTCCGGGCGGAGTCCCCGGGAATGGAGGAGCGGCTGGCCTGGGTCCGCAGGGCCCTACTCCTGTTCAAGTACGCCTCCGCGGGCTCCCCGCTGGGGCAGTTCTTCGGGGCCAAGGCCGAGACCCTGGGCGGCGGGGCGCCTTTCCTGGAGGACTGACGGCCCGGGTTCCCGCCGGTTGCCCGAATCCGCCCCTTCGGGCTATGATCGGGCATCATGAAGAGCGCGCCCTTATTCCCCGCCGCGGCGGCCGTCCCGGTCCGCGCGAGGCCGCCCCTTGGGGGGGCCCTGCGGGGCATGCGCCCACGGGACCGCTGGTCCTGGCGCCGCGCGGATCCGTCCGCCGGTTCGCGCCACCCGTAAGGGGGCCGGACGCGGCGCGCGAGGGCGCGGGCCCTCGGGAGTCGGAGCCGCGCAATGACGACCGCCGCCGCGGACGCCCCGTCGGGGCCGCCCGGGCGCGCCCGCCCGACAACTTGGCAAACGGAGTGTATACAGCCTTATGGAACGCAAACGCATACTCACCGGGGACCGCCCCACCGGCAAGCTGCATCTCGGACACTACGTGGGATCCGTCCGCAACCGCGTGATGCTCCAGGACGAGTACGAGTGCTACTTCATCATCGCGGACCTGCACACCCTCACGACCAAGCCCGAGAAGGATAATATCGAGGGCCTGACGGACAACATCCGATCCGCGATCCTGGATTACATGGCTTGCGGCATAGATCCCGCCAAGAGCGTCGTCTACCTCCAGTCCGCGGTGCCCGAGG
>CAYTYG010000498.1:0-1851 GCA_964441515.1 uncultured Treponema sp. | reverse complement strand
AATACGCCTCATCCCCAACGCGCCCGCCTATGTCGAGGGGTTGTACAACCTGAGGGGAGAGATAATCCCCATAATCAACCTGCACAAGCGTTTCCACCTGAAGCGCGCGGTAATGGGGGAGGACGAGGAACTCCTGTCCGGTTTCATCATCATAGAGGTGGCCGGCCAGAAGCTGGGGGTTATCATCGACAAGATAGAGAGGGTGACGCCCATCGATGTAGCCGAAATACAGCCTCCGCCCCAGATGTTGACGGGTATCGGCCAGGAATACATCCAGGGAGTGGTCAACCAGAAGAACGGATATCTGATCATCCTGGATATCCAGAGGCTCTTCAGCGCCAAGGAACTCCAGAAGATAGAGGATCTCAGAAAGTAGGACAAATTTCACATGACGGTTCCCGTTCGTTGCTCATACATCCGCCGTAAGGATATGGATTCCGTACTCTCCTGCATGGTGGAAGATTCCGTCGATATTGGCGGATATCTCGGGAGGTTTTTGCGTACCGCCAAGGAATTCTTGGGATTCGAGCAGTGCGCGGCCTTTCGAAGCCCGTATTCCGCACTGGCGTGCGCGCTGGACTGCTTCGCCCTTCCCGAGGGCTCGATCGTGGCTCTCTCCGCCCTGTCTCCCTCCTACTACGCGGACGTGTTGGAGGCCAAGAGGCTTACTCCCCTATGGCTGGACGTCCGGATGGAGTCCGGGTGCGTCGATTCCGATTCCCTGCGGAAAGCGCAGGAGGCCGCCCGGCTTCTCCTTCTGTTTGAAGGGTCCGGAATCCTGCCGGATCCCTCCGAATATGTCGACCTGGGCATCCCCGTCATCGAGGATGTCTCCGAGAGCCTGGGCGCCTTTCTGGGCGAGAGCAAGGCCGGTTCCCTGGGTTACCTGAAGCTTTTGTCGATGGAGCAGGGCGGCCTTGTGACGGCCGGCGGAGGCGCCCTCCTGTATACGAACGGCCGCCGCGAAGCCCAGGTTCTCAAGAACTCCCTGGACTCCGTTCCCCGTGAACTCCTCATGACGGATCTGAACGCTGCTCTCGGAATGTCCCAGATCCGGAACATGGGAAGGAGCTTCGAAAGGCGCCGGGAGCTGGCCCGGCTTTTCGAGGAATCCCTGGCCAGGTCCAAGCATCCCGCCCTCAAGCTTCCCGGGGAGGGGGAGCCGGCGTATTTCGGCCTTCCCGTCGTGCTCCCCTCGGGAGTCAAGGATGTGCGCGCCTACGCCCGGAAGAAAGAGGTGGAGACGGCTCTCGCGTTCGAGGACTCCTGCGTCGCCCGTTCCCGGGTTCCGGAAGGGGAATGCCCCCGGGCCGCGTCCCTTGCGATGCGCTGCCTAGTCTTTCCCCTGCATTCCAGGATCGGTAAAACGGCCGCCCAGAAGGTATCCAAGGTTCTCGCGACCCTGCCCTGAGGAGGCAAGAAGTGCAGTCCGCCCCCGGCCGCGCCTTGATCATCGCGAACCTCTCCAAGGATGACGCCGGCCAGGCGGCCCGTGAAATCGGGCACTTCCTCCGCGCCCGGGGATACGCCGTGGACGTGCACGCCTTCGCGGGCAAGCCCGAGGAGGCGCCGGCCGCGAAGGGCGCGACCCTGGCCGTCTCCCTCGGGGGGGACGGCACCGTCCTCTACTCGGCGAGGATCACGGCGCCCTGGCACGTCCCGGTCTTCCCGGTGAACCTCGGAAGCCTGGGATTCATCGCCTGGATACGGAAGACGGAATGGCAGCAGCACCTCGAGGAGTGCATAGCCGGTCGCCTGACCCTCTCGGAGCGCGTCATGCTGGACGTCGAGGTGGTGCGGAGCAACCGCACCGAGGCTCGCTTCACGGCGTTGAACGACGGGGTCGTATCG
>CAYTYG010000497.1:293-1872 GCA_964441515.1 uncultured Treponema sp. | reverse complement strand
GACGGTCCCGGGCGTCTTTCCTTGCTGCGGTATGGTCGGCTGGGAACGTCTGGGGGTTTTTCAAAACCCGGGGCCCGTTCCTTGCGGTACGGAACGGGCCCCGATCGATCTCAGGCGATCCTATCCTCGGCTTTCACAGCCCGTAACGGGCCGCTCCGAACCACTTCGGCAGCAGGAAGGTTCCCGCCACGAAGGGTATGGCTGCGGCGATGAGCGCGGCCGCGGCGTTCCAGGTAAGCCCGCCCACGAGGGTGCCGATCAGGGCGCAGACCGCCACGAAGACCGCGTAGGGCAGCTGCGTGGCCACGTGCTCCAGGTGCGGCGCCGCGGCGCCGGTGGACGAGAGGATCGTGGTGTCGGATATCGGCGAACAGTGGTCGCCGAATACCGCGCCCCCCAGCACCACCCCTATCGTGAGGGCGGTCGCGTTCACCGTAGCCGCCGGGGACAGCCCCGCGATCTTCGACAGCTGGACTATGATCGGCAGGGCTACGGGAACCATGATGCCCATGGTGCCCCAGCTCGTGCCGGCGGCGAAGGATATCACGCAGGCCAGGATGAAGACCACGGCGGGCAGGATCCATATCGGGAAGCTGCCGTTCACGACGACATCCGCGAGGTACATCCCCAGGCCTATGCCGCCGTCCGGCCGGGCGGTCTTGATGATGGAGCCCAGGGACCATGCCTGGGTCAGGATCATGGCGGCCGGTACCATGGCTCGGAACCCGTCCAGGAGGGCCTCGCCGGAGGCCTTGATGTCCAGGAGCCCGCGGGCCACGAAATAGACGTAGCTGAAGACCAGGGAGAAGATCAGGGCGTACATGAGGGCCTTGGAGGAGTCCGTGTCGTTGAAGGCCTGCCCCAGGGGGATGGAGGACATGGCCTGCCCGACGCTGGTGATCTCCTTGCCGTCCACGGCGCCCATCCAGGTGGTCATGGGGAAGAAGAAGAGCGCTATGAAGATGACCGCCAGGATGGGGACCAGGAAGTCGAAGGGCTTGGCCTTGGTGGTATGGGCCTTGCCCTCCACCTGGCTCACCACCACGCCGAACTTCTCCTCGTCGTAGAGCCCCAGGTCCTTCTGGGCCCGGGCCTCGGAGCGGGCCATGGGTCCGAAGTCCTTGTGGGTGATCGTGATGAAGAGGACCATGAACACCGCGAAGATGGCGTAGAGATTGAAGGGGATGGTCCTCAGGAAGAACGTGAGCTCGCCCTGGCCCAGGGCCTGCCATTCCGGCATGGCCTTGTAGGTCCCGATGACGAAGGCCACCCAGCCCGAGATGGGAGCCAGGATGCAGACCGGGGCCGCCGTGGAGTCCAGTATGTAGGAGAGCTTGGCCCGGGATATCTTCTTGGCGTCGCAGAGGGGCCGCATGCAGGTCCCGATGGTCAGGGAATTGAAATAGTCGTCGAAGAAGATGAGGATCCCGAAGGCCCATGTGAAAAGGAGGGCGCCGGTCCGGGACTTGATCTTCTTGCCCGCCCACTCGCCCAGGGAGTAGGCCGCCCCGGACTTGGCCAGGAGCCCCACGAGCAGGCCCAGCAGGCGGCGCGGCTCGTTGGGGTCGAGCCGGGGAAC
>CAYTYG010000497.1:0-283 GCA_964441515.1 uncultured Treponema sp. | reverse complement strand
AGCAGAACGCGGATGTTCCAGCCGTCCGCCAGGGTGTCCGCGATGAGGTCCGAGAGCTTGACCAGGGCCCAATACGGGTTGCCCCCCGCGGCGATGAGAGTTCCCGAGAGGATCCCGAGGAAAAGCGAGATGATGACGTCCTTTGTGATGATCGCCAGGACGATCGTGAGAAGGGGCGGAATGATGGATAAAAGCCCAAAGTGCATCAGTTCCATGATCGGATACCTCCTTTAAATTGCATGCAGGCCATAGCAACCAGGAAATCATTGACGGCATTAATCAT
>CAYTYG010000496.1:0-1873 GCA_964441515.1 uncultured Treponema sp. | reverse complement strand
CGGCCGGACCCGGGGGGTCCCGGGTCCGCGCACCCGTCGCGCAAGTCTCGCGGGACCCGTCCCCGGGTCCCGCGGTTTTTTCTTCGGTGCCCGGCTCCGATACTCTTTCGCGAAGGTTAACTTTGATGGACGCTACCGATACGGGAACCCCCTTCGTTGAGATGCGGGGTATACGCAAGGCGTTTCCGGGGGTCCTGGCCTGCGACGGCGTGGACCTGCGTCTGGAGCGCGGAGAGGTTCTGGCCCTGCTGGGCGAGAACGGGGCGGGCAAGAGCACGCTCATGAACATCCTGTCCGGGCTCTATCGGCCGGACGGGGGGGAGATCCTCCTGCGCGGGGTCCGCGCGGAGATACACGCTCCCCGGGACTCCGCCGGTTTGGGCATCGGCATGGTGCACCAAAACTTCATGTTGGTGGATACCATGACCGTGACGGAGAACATCGTACTGGGCATGTCCGGGCTTCCCTTCGTGCCGGACATGAACGGGGTTAAGAAGGCGGTCCTGGAGCTGGCGGAACGCTACAACCTCAAGGTGGATCCGGACGCCTTCGTCTGGCAGCTCTCCGTGGGGGAGCAGCAGCGGGTGGAGATCCTCAAACTCCTCTACCGGAACGCGGAGATCCTGATCCTGGACGAACCCACCGCCGTCCTGACCCCTCAGGAGTCTATGGAGCTCAACGCCGTGATCCGGAGGATGAAGGGCGAGGGCAAGAGCGCCGTCTTTATTACCCATAAAATGGAGGAAGTGATGACCTTCTCCGACCGCGTCATGGTCCTGCGCAAGGGCCGCGTCGTGGTGGAAAAGGTCACCGCCGGGACCAGCCCCAAGGAGCTGGCCCGCCTGATGGTGGGGCGGGAAGTCCTCTTCCGGGTTGAGAAAAAACCCTTCGCCCCCGGCGCCGCGGTGCTGGAGCTCCGGGACGTCCACGCGCGGGACGACCGCGGACTCCCGGCGCTGCGCGGCCTTTCCCTCAAAGTCCGGGCCGGGGAGATCTTGGGAATAGCGGGGGTGGCCGGAAACGGCCAGCGGGAGCTCTCGGAGGTCATCACGGGACTCCGCCCCGTAGCCTCCGGGGAGATCTCCGTCAACTGCGTGGAGACCACGAACCGGTCGCCCCTGGCGATGATCCGGAGCGGGGTGAGCCACATCCCCCAGGACAGGATAGCCGTGGGGGCCGTGGGAGACATGAGCGTTGCCTCGAACCTGGCCATGAAGGGCTACCGCGACGAGCCCATCTCCAGGGGCGTGCTGATTCTGCCCCGGCGTATCCTGGACCTGGCGCGGCGCATGATCGACCTCTTCCGGATTTCCACCCCCTCCCCGGAGACGCGGGTCAAGTTCCTGTCGGGAGGGAATATCCAGAAGACCATCCTGGCCCGGGAGATCGAGGCCTGCAGGAGCCTGTTGGTAGCCGTGTACCCTTCCCGGGGGCTGGATATAGGCGCCACCGAGGCGGTCCGCAAGGAGCTCGTGGCCCAGCGGGACGCGGGGATGGCGGTGCTCCTGGTATCCGAGGACATCGAGGAGCTTCTTTCCGTGGCCGATACGGTGGTCGTTCTCTTCGAGGGCCGCGCCATGGGCTCGTTCCCCTCCGGGGAAGCCGATCCCGAGGAGCTGGGCCTCCTGATGGCGGGCGTCGGAAGGAAGGAGACCGCGTCATGAGCCTTGTCTTCGAGAAGCGAAAAAGTATTTCCAAGCCGGCGCTGGTGGTTGTGCCCGCGGCCTCCTTCCTCTGCTCGCTCATCCTGACCGGAGTCCTTCTGGCCGCGTTCGGCGCCAACCCGGCGGCCACGTACGCCGCGATGTTCCGGGGCGCCTTCGGAAGCTGGAGGGCCTTCACGGAGACTCTGGTCAAGGCGATCCCCCTGATC
>CAYTYG010000495.1:0-1878 GCA_964441515.1 uncultured Treponema sp. | reverse complement strand
CCTGGTGTTTAAAACTAAAGCTGTAGCCTTCATCATCAGCCCGCAGAAGACCTTTAAAGAAGTTCATCTGAGGACTTCCGATAAAGCCTGCCACAAAGGCATTCACAGGATGATTATAGATGGTTCTAGGATCAGCCACCTGCTGGATGACACCGTCTTTCATCACGCATATGCGACTTCCCATGGTCATAGCTTCCGTCTGATCATGAGTGACATAGACAAAGGTGGTCTTTAAGTCCTCGTGAAGTTTAATGATCTCTGCTCTCATCTGAACCCTAAGTTTAGCATCGAGGTTTGAAAGAGGCTCATCCATGAGAAAGACCTTGGGGTCTCTGACGATGGCCCTTCCCAGGGCTACGCGCTGCCTCTGCCCCCCGGACAGCTGCTTGGGCCGGCGGTCCAGGAGCTTCTCGATGTCCAGGATGCGCGCGGCTTCCCGGACCCGGCTGTCGATCTCCGTCTTCTCGGTCTTGCGGATCCGGAGGCCGAAAGCCATGTTCTCGTACACGCTCATGTGGGGGTACAGGGCGTAATTCTGGAACACCATGGCGATATTGCGGTCCTTCGGCGGAATGTCGTTGACCTTGTCGCCGTCGATGAAAAGATCGCCCTCGGTTATGTCCTCCAGCCCTGCGATCATCCGCAGGGTCGTGGACTTGCCGCACCCGGACGGACCCACGAAGACGACGAATTCCTTGTCCTCGATGACGATGTCCGCCTTCTCAACCGCCGTCACGCTGCCTTCATAGACCTTCGTGATCTCTTTCAACTCTACTTTGGCCATGCTTCCTCCCAATCGGGGATATCTTATGGAAGGCATTGTACGGCCCTTTTCGGCTTGTGTCAAAGCAAAGTGAAGGCCGGTCCCGGATTCCGGCCGGACCCGGGGCGCCGTCCGGATCACTCCGGGTCGGCGGGGCTCCGCGGCGCGGACCGGTACCAGGCGAAGGCGGCTATCCCGAAAGCCACCCCCAGGTTGAGGCTCGCCTTGGCTCCCCCCATGGGTACGGATACCCGGGAACCGCAGAGGGAAAGGGCTTCCGGCGAGAGTCCGAGCTCCTCGGAGCCGACGGCCAGGACGCCCCGCGCCGGGAAGCGGAAGGAGTCCAGGGGCTCCCCCCCCAGCTCCAGGGCGACCAAGGGCCCCAACCCCTCCAGGTCCGGAAGGACGGCCCGCCGCCAGGGAACGGTCCGGGTGGTCCCCATGGCGGAGCGCTCCGCCCGGGGGTGGGCGGGGTCCGCGCAGAAAGGCGATAGAAGGAGTTCCTCCACCCCGAAGGCCTCGGCGCTCCGGAAGACGGACCCTACGTTGAAGGGGCTGCGCACGTCCTCCAGGAAGACCCGGAAGCCGGGCACGACGCGCCGCGCCCGGCCGTCCAGGGCCCCGGCGTCCAAAAAATCCCAGTCCGCCGCGTCGCGCCCGGTGACTCGCAGGAGATGGTGGCGGGCGCGGTTCAGCGCCCGCACAGGGTCGGACCCCAGGAGGGCCACGAGCCCGGAAAGGTCCTTGCGGACCTCCTCGGGCACCGCCTCGTCGCCGGAAAGCAGGGCCAGGAGGGACGACGCGTACCGGCCGTCGATCCGGGAACCCGAGCGGATAGTCTCCTCCAGGGCCTTGAGCTCCAGGGCTGCCTTCCGGAGCCGGTGGTTCGGCGTGAGCGTTGCCAGCTTGTGAAGGGGGATCATAGGGGCGTCAATACGCCGTCTTCAGGATGTCGAACACGTCGTCCGTGGAGACCGCGCGGGGAAGGTAGTTCATCATGTCCAGGGTCCGGGCGTGCTCCGCGGTCTCCACCAGGCGCTCCAGCTCCAGGTCGAAGTCCTTGAGGCGGCTGGGTATCTTGAGAACCCCCAGGCGGGTGCGCACCGACTCCACGG
>CAYTYG010000494.1:1486-1881 GCA_964441515.1 uncultured Treponema sp. | reverse complement strand
GCCGACGGGCAGGCCCTTCTGGCCCGGACGGACGGCGCCGTACACATAGGCCCGCTCCCGGACCTCTGCGGAGATCGTGAACTGAGGGGCGTGGACATCCACGGCGAGTCCGGATACCCCTTCCGCCACCCGGGCACCCAATTCGCGGGCGATTCCGTAGGAGTCCAGGGGAAAGCTCTTGTCCGACCTGCGTGCCTCGATCTTGAATGTGGAGTGACCCATATCCCGCCCCTCCCGGGCCACCCGGAGCGCCGCCTCGGCGATGTCCTCCAGAGTTTTAGGGCAGGAAAGCGCACGGGCGAATCCCACGATGCCGGGGGTTCGGGAAAGGGCGAGTTCGGCTTCTCCCTCCAAGTCCGAGGGCGTCCGAAGGAAGAACCTGCCCGGGCGGATGT
>CAYTYG010000494.1:0-1476 GCA_964441515.1 uncultured Treponema sp. | reverse complement strand
ACCCGGGCGCGGCCGCGGAGCCTCTGCTCGATATCCCTGCGGAGCCGGGATTCAAACTCCCGGCGATTGCCGGATTTAAGTTCCAGTTCGCCGGGTTTTATCAGGTACAAGGTGTCCATGTCATTTCCTCAGGTGCGGTATCTCGCGTAGGCGTCCCGAAGGGCTTCCGCGAAGGAGTCGATTTGGCCGCGGGTCGTCGAGGGCCCCAGGGAGACCCGGATCGTGCAAAAAGCTAGGGCCTCCGGTACTCCCATGGCTTCCAAAACCCGCCGACGCCGTTTGGAGGAAGAACAGGCGCTCCCCGTGGACACCGCGAAGCCCTTATCGGAAAGGACCCGTACGGCGGTTTCCCCCGCCAGACCCGGCAACGCTATGCTCAGGATCCACGGGGAATACCGGGCATCCCCCGGAACCCTGCATCCCGGAATGGGCCGGGCGTCCGGGATGTCCCCAAGAAGACTCATGAGGCGGTCCGTGAGTCCGCCCGCGGTCCGTGCGGTTTCCGGAAGATGCTTCAACGCTGTCTCCGCGGCTCGGATAAAGCCCAGGATTCCGGGCAGGTTTTCCGTTCCGGCCCTCCGGCCGTTTTCCTGCCCCCCTCCGGCGGTCAGGGGGTCCAGGGCGGTTTTCAGATAGAGGGCCCCGATGCCCCGGGGACCTTGAAGCTTGTGGGCGCTGAAGGCGGCGGAGTCCGCCCCCAGGATTCCCGGGGAGAACGGGACCTTGCCGAAAGCCTGGACCGCGTCCGAATGGAGCCATATGCGCCGCCGCCCCCCGGACGCCTCGTCCAGGGCCTTGCGTATGGCGCTCAGGGGCTGGATGGCGCCCGTCTCGTTGTTGACGGCCATGACGGCCGCGAGCACGGTGTGGCCGCCGCAGGCGTCGGCCATGTTTCCGGGGGAGACGGTACCGTCCGGTCCGGGATCTACCCTGCGGACCTGCCATCCCAGGCGCTCCAGCACGGCGGACTGTTCGTAAACGGCCGGGTGCTCGATGGAGGTGATCACGACGGTTCCGGGCTCGCGTCGTCGGAGGAGGGCCAGGAGGGGAATCGAGTCCGACTCCGTGCCGCCGGAGGTGAAGACGAGCGAACCCGGGGGGCACCCAAGAAGCCCGGCGAGTAGGGCGCGGGATTCCTCCAGGGCCGCTCGGGCCGCCCTGCCGTCGGCGTGGAGGCTGGAGGGATTCCCGGGATACTCCCGGGCGGCCCGGATGTATTCCTCCAGGGCTTCCGTCGAGACGGGGGTCGTGCTGGCCCAATCCAGGTACGTCAGGGGCATCCTAGGAGGATATCGGGTACGAGTCCGAGAGGCAATACGCCCAGGAGGATAGCGGGGGTAAACCCCCTGTCAAGAGGAATACCGGCGGTCCGGGATGCCCGTAACCTCGCCGCCCGCGGCCGAAAAATCGGGACGCAGGTAGAGGGCGCAAAAGCAGTGGCCGTGTTCCTGTATGTCCGCCCGGGCGTACCGGCAG
>CAYTYG010000493.1:0-1893 GCA_964441515.1 uncultured Treponema sp. | reverse complement strand
CCATCCGTCGCCGCCCATGAGGACGGCGGTGATCCCGAGCTCCCGGGCCTGGGTGGCGGACAGGGCGACCTCGGTGAAGAAGTAGGGCATGAAGATGACGTCGGGATTGACGGCCTTGATCTTGGACAGCTGGGCGCGAAAATCCTTGTCGCCGGAGGTAAAGCCCTCCTTGGCCACGATCTTGCCGCCCTTGGCCTCGAAGGACTTGATGAAGAACTCGGTGAGTCCCTGGGAATAGTCGTCGGAGACGTCGTACAGGACGGCCGCTTTCTTGGCGTTCAGCTTGTCGTAGGCGTAGCCCGCGGCCACGGCTCCCTGGTAGGGATCGATGAAGCAAACGCGGAAGTTATACGGCTTCACCTTGCCGTCCTGGACCGTGACCTTGGGGTTGGTCGCCACGGTGGCGATGTCCGGAACCTTGGCCTGCTCCAGGGTGGAGGCTATGGGGATGGCGTTGCCGGAGGCGTTCGGGCCGAGGATGGCCACGACCTTGTCCTGGGACACCAGGCGGTTCGTGACGTTCACGGCTTCCTGTGCGTCGCCCTTGTTGTCGTAGCCGATGGCTTCGAGCTTGTACTTCTTTCCGCCCACCTCGATGCCGCCCTTGGCGTTGTACTCCTCGAAGAGCATCTTGACGGTGTTGAACTCGTTCTCGCCCCACACGGCCTGGTCGCCGGTGAGGGCCCCGAACCATCCCACCTTGATGGTGTCCGCGGACTTGGCGCCGCCGCAGCCCGCCAGGACGAGGGCCGCCAAGAAAACGGCGAACGTAACTTTCCAAATCTTCATGCTGCCTCCTTGTAAAACGCTGATTTCGTTTTGGGGAATGGGAAACGCCCGCTGCCGCGGGCGAAGCCAGTATATATCCACAACATGCGCTCATCAATAAAAATCGCCTCGGACCGCCCGAATGAGGGCGCCGTTCACCGGATTTCGAGTATAGCGGGGAAGGACAGGTCCGTGGGGGCCTTCGCGCGGGACGCGAAATACGCGAGCCGTGACAGGAGTTCCGAAAGGAACGCCCGGTTCCTGCTTTCCGAAGCGGGCAGCTCCACGAGTATCCAGTACCTGTCCTGGAGCACCAGGAAGACCGAAAATCCCGGGGACTCGGGCTCTCCCGGGCGCGTGAAGGCCTTGAGGGCCGCCCCAGCCCGGGACCGCAGGGGAAACTCGGACCACTGTCCGGGGATGAAGAGCTCTTCCCGCAGGATCCAGGCGCGGACCGGGGACGATCCCCAACGGTACTCCCCGTAGAGCGCCTGGACCGAGTTCGGGGGAAGGTGCGGCACCCCCCGGACGGAGAGGGGGCCCCGGATCAGCACGGCCCGGGAGGCGGAGGCCGGGGCCTGGGCCGGAAGCGGCCGGAAGGCGCACAGGGCGAAGGCGGCCGCGAGAACGCGAAGCACCCCGTGTCCCGCTCCTCTCAAGGGAGCCGGCCTCCTTCCGACTTCATTCAACCGTAACGCTCTTGGCAAGATTCCGGGGCTGGTCCACGTCCCGGTTCAGCTCCAGGGCGCAGAAGTACGCGAAGAGCTGCAGGGGGGCGGACATCAGGAAGGGATAGAACCGTTCGTCGATGCGGGGAACGCCGATGAAGTCGTCCGCAAGCTCCCGGATCTCCCGGTCCCCCTCCACCCCGAAGACGATTACCGGGCCTCCCCGGGCCTTCACCTCCTTGATGTTGCTCATGGTCTTTTCCCGCAGGAAATCGTCCGGGGCCAGGAAGACGCTGGGGGTTTCGGGGTTCACGAGGGCGATGGGGCCGTGCTTTATCTCTCCGGCGGCGTAGCCTTCCGCGTGGATGTAGGAGATCTCCTTCAGCTTGAGGGCGCCCTCCAGCGCCAGGGGATACATCGCGTTCCTCCCCATGAAAAGGAAGTCCCGGGCCTTGAA
>CAYTYG010000492.1:0-1893 GCA_964441515.1 uncultured Treponema sp. | reverse complement strand
GACTCGGCCCGCCGGTGGTACGAGGCTTTGCCGCCCGGGGCTTGGCCCAATTTCACCCTGAGCAACCACGACCAGAAGCGCCACATCCACCGCTACCGAAGGGGAGGCGACCCGGAGGCCCGGGCCAGGACGGCCGCGGCCATGCTCCTGACCCTGCGCGGAACCCCCTTCCTCTATTACGGCGAGGAGATAGGCATGGGATGCTTCCGCCTGCCGCGTCGGCTCCTCCAGGACCCCCTGGGCCGGAGCGCCTGGCCCCTGTCCGGGTTCGGCCGGGACCCCGAGCGGACGCCCATGCAGTGGGATGACTCGGAGAGTGCCGGCTTCACGACCGGCCGGCCGTGGTTGCCGGTGAACCCGGATCGGCTCACCCGAAACGTCCGGGCCCAGGACCCCGACCCCGCTTCCCTCCTCTCGTTCTACCGGAGCCTACTGGCCCTCCGCAGGAAGCTTCCGGCCCTGCGCTCCGGGGACATCTCCTTCCTGGGGGAGAATCCGGACGTCCTGGCCTATCGGCGTTTCGCCCCCGCCCGGGACGCCCCAGGCGCCGGCGGCGGCGCCCGGGACGCGGTCGTTGTCCTCAATTTTTCCGGACGGCCCCGGGTCTTCGACCTCCCCTCCGGGGGCGCCGTCCTCCTGGGTACGCATCGGTCCGCGGGCGCCGTCCTGGACGCGGGCCCGCTGGGGCTGGAGGGGAACGAGGTGTTGATCTTGGACATGCCCAGGCAGGGATAGTTCTGTGTGATGGCGAGGGAGACGCCGGTCGGCCGGGGCCCTAACAGTGTGTTGGAAAAGCGACCGTCTTTTTCAACGTCCTTCTAAGGTTCCGGGGGGACGGCAAGAGGCACCGGGCCTTTCCGGACCACGCAGGCGTAGACGAAAAGCTCCAGGAGCAGGCGCTCGTACAGGGTTCCCAGGGACCTCAGCTGGGCGTCCGTCTCCACGCCGAAGGCGACGAGGGACTCGCAGGCCCTCCCGGGCCAAGTCCTGCGGGCGGCGTCGTAGGTTGCCTGCATCTTGCGGCTGGTTATACGGAGGGACCGGGCCGCCTGGTCGTAGGGCATTCCCGACTCCATTGCTCCGTGCAGGGACCTCAGGCGCCGGAAGCTCCATAGGAGCCCCCCCAGAAGCCCGATGCCGGTACCCTCGCGGCTGACGAGTATCGCGTCCAGGGTCTCCAGGGACCGCTCCAGGCTCCCGGAGGCCATGCGTTCGAAGAGGCTGAAGGCGTCCTCCTCGCGGTTGTGGGCTATGTAGGATTCCACGGTTTCCGCGGAGACGACCCCGCCCCGTGGGAAGAAAAGGGCCAGGCGGGAGCACTCCGTCTTCAGGGCTTCGGTGTTGTTCTCCACAAGCTCCAGGACGGCTTCTACCGCATCCTCCTGGATCTCCAGACCCTCCCGTCGGAAAAAATCCCGCACCCAGCGGGTTTTCTCCCCCTCGCCCAGCTCCCAGAACATGCGCTTGCGGTCCCGGCCGACCGCCTCCTCCACGGCCTTGTCCACCCCGTAGCCCTCGGTCACGAGGAGGAGGACCGTGGATTCCGCGGGGGATCGGATATAGGACGCCAACGCCGCGGCGTCGGCCTTACCCTTGACCGATTCCGCGCCGTACAGGAACACTAGCTTCCCGGCGGAGAAGAGGGAACCGTTCCGCAGGAGCCCCAGGAGGTCCTGCACCCCGGTCTCGAAGGCATACAGTCGATGCTCTTCCGGGGGGGAACCCCATTCCCGGGCGCACTCCTGCCGGACCTGGGCTATGTAGTCGTTCCGGCGCCCGGTTTCGGGCCCGGCGAGGATTTCCGCGGAGGGCAGGGGCATCAGTAGGTCCGGAGTATACCGCGAAGGCGGCCCAGGATCCTGGCGTCCTGGGTGTAGATGGGAGCGTAGGAGG
>CAYTYG010000491.1:0-1911 GCA_964441515.1 uncultured Treponema sp. | reverse complement strand
GAAGCTGGGTCCAGAGGTTCACCGCCTCCCCCGCGGGGAAGAAGAGCTCCACGCCGTCCTCGCCCGTATATCCCGTGCGACCGACCAGGCAGGGCACCCCCGCGATCACGGCGTCGGAACTGGTGAACCGGGGGAGCTTGGGCACCTCGATGTCCGCGGTGAGGTCCAGAAGCTCGATCGCCCGGGGACCCTGGACGGCGATCATATAGGTATCGTCGCTCCGGTCGACCACCCTTACGCCGGCCGGCGCGTTCTTCTGGAACCAGGCGTAGTCGGTCTCCCGGTTGGAGGCGTTCACCACGATCCACCACCGGCCCGGCAGCCGATAGATGAAAAGATCGTCCGTCACATGCCCCTCTTCGTCCAAGAGCAGGGTGTACCGGGCGTCCCCTTCCCGCATATCCAGGGTCCTCGCGGTGACCAACCGGGAGACGTATGCGTCCGAACCGGAGCCGGACACCTCCAGCTGTCCCATGTGGTCGATGTCGAAGAGGCCCGCCGAGCGCCGGGTTATCAGGTGTTCCTCTACGGCGCCCGAGGGATAGGTAATAGGCATCTCGTAGCCCGCGAAGGGCGCCATCCGGGCCCCGCGCGCGACGTGCCAGTCGTGGAGACGAGTCGCTTTCAGGGTTTCCTCCTTGGCGGAACGAGGGCGGGGGGATTACCGCCCATGCCGTGATTCTAGCACCTATTCGGAGGGGCCGCAAGAATCACGGCTCCCAACGGGGAAAGAGGATACCGACGGATTAGAAGGAATTGCGGGAAAGCGGCCGCCCTATGTACACGCCCTCGCCGCCCAGGAAATCGCGCCTCTGCCCCTCCACAAGGATCTGCACGTCCTGGACCGACGGGAAGGCCGTGGCGGTCCAGACCACCTGCTTGAGCTGACCCGCGTAACCCTCGATGCCGTAGGAGTTGTACATGAAGGATTCGGAGAAATTAAGGTAGGCGGTGCTGCCCCGTACCTGGGCGGACAGGAGCTTCGTTCCCTGGGGTATCAGGGTGATCAGTTCCTTCCGGAGCTCCTCCTCCCCGGGCCCCTTGAGCAGGGACTGGAGGGCGTCGGTCAGGGGGGAATCCGTCTCGGGGACGGTGCGCTTCACCTCCTGGCGCGTTATCACACCGTCCCCGTCGATCCGCACGAAATAGAGCGAGGCGGACCTCGTCTTCGAAGCGACGGGCTTGGCGGACCCGGGTGAGCCCTCGGGCTTGGAAGGAAGGCTTTCCGCGGGCGTCCCGGCCCCCTCGGGGGCGTCCCGGCCGGCGGGGCCCACGGTGACGGCGTCCCGGCCGCCGGACGGGGCCGCCGGCGGAAGGCGGACCGGCTCCTCTACCGCGGGGGCGGGCGAAACGGGAGACGCGGGGGCGGAAGGCTGCGCCCGGCCTCCCTTCGTGGCCACGACCTCCAGGAACTTCGTGTTGCCGAGGGTCTCGCGAATCCGTCCGAGGTTCAGGAAGACAAGAACGAACACTATGCTGAGGGCGACGAGCCAGAGGAGGCAGCCGGCGTTTCCCTTGGATTTCGACTTCGACCGGGCGCTGCGTTTCGATACGGCCATATACGGACATGATACGTAAGGCCGAGGAGGGGGGTCAAGCCGGGCGCCGGGCCCCGTCGCCTCCGCCGCCGTATAAAGGCGCGGGGCTTATAACTCCCGGATGTCCGTATCCGGATCGAAGGGACGATCCGGACGCACCCAGGCCCCCTGGAAACGATAGGGGGCGTGGATCTGGATCAGCCGTCCCGCCTGCCGCATGCCGTACCGGCCTTCCACGGGCCGGTGGCCGGAAAGCCACGGGAGCGGCCCATCTTCCCCGCCCTCGCGCCCGAGGCTGCGGAGGGTCTCCGCCACGGACCCGGGCAGGGCGTCCCCGTTGGCCGTCCAAGTCAGGGCCTCCACGACCTCCGGC
>CAYTYG010000490.1:1562-1913 GCA_964441515.1 uncultured Treponema sp. | reverse complement strand
AGCTGGATTTGAATTTTTCCATCGCCGCATTGAGGTTCTCCTGGCCGCCTTCGCCGCCAATCGCGGACAACAGATCATCCCACGCCGCTTTCATGCTCGCCGCGCTGCCCTGGATGGTCTTGTCCGCCTTCAGGAAGGCCTCCATGACTTGCTTTCCCTCGGAGCTCGTGAAGTTGCCGGTCTGGGACCGGGTGATGACCCAGTTCGGATGGCTCTTCATGACATTCGCGAACCCGGTCTTGCGGTCTATGGCCGGGGCGGAACCCGTGGTGCCCTGGAGCTCGACGATGTTTATTTGCTTTTTGCCGTCGTCGATCCCCTTTTTCTTGAGGTATTCGGCCAGCCATGTGG
>CAYTYG010000490.1:525-1552 GCA_964441515.1 uncultured Treponema sp. | reverse complement strand
CGGCTTTCTCGCCTTCCTTGATGAAGTCGGAGCCCATGATCGTGAGGCGGAGATGCCGATCGGATTCCTGCACGTCCCGGTCTATCATGATGACGGGGATCTTCGCCCTCTTGGCTTCCTCCAGGACCGGGCCGTATCCGGTCTCCACCAGGGCCGTGAAGACGATGCAATTCACCCTGCGCGCGATGAAGGAGCGGAGGGCCTTGATCTGGTTCTCCGGCTTCTGCTGGGCGTCCGAGTAGATCAGCGTGAAGCTCTCATCCTCCAGGAACGAGTTCTGCACGGAGATCGTGTTCGCCGTGCGCCACTCGCTTTCGGAGCCGATCTGGGAGAACCCGACGATCCAGTGCTTGGGTTTGGGCGCCGCGAACGCGCAGACCGCGATCAGCGCGAGCGCGACCATCAAGAGTACAACTTTCTTCATGGCGATTCCTCCTTGGAATATGATCACGTCGCTTTTTCGCGACGTCCCTCCCGTCCCTAACTGCGGTACGGGCAGGCGCGCAGGCTCCGGACGACGCCGTCGCTTCCGCGCGGTCCAGCACGGGTCCTGTTTGCTTGTACGCCTCCTTTCCGGGTCGTCTACTTTTGAACGTTCAGGAACTTGTAAAGGCTCTTGTTGCCGAGCACGTCCGCGATCGTGAAGTTCAGCGGCCCTATGACCTTGGTTGTCCCGCCCTCCGCGTTCATGAGGGTTATGGTGTTGTTGATCGCGATGATCCTGACCTTTCCCTTTGCGTCGAGCACGTCGCCGTACTTGACGTCCTTCGAGGATCCGTCCGCGGCCAGGTAGATCTGGCGGCCCAGGTACTCGAGTACCACGAGCTTGTCCTTGTACCGGCCGTCGGGCTTGCCGGCGCTTCCCCGGGGAAAGGCGACGGTCCTTGGCTTGAGCTTCAGGATGTCCGGGGCTTTCAGGATCCTTTCCCCGGATTCCGGGCCCGCGATCTCGTAGACGGACTCGGGCTTGCCGGTCTGGACGAACTCCACCCAGTCCCGGTCGACGTTGATCCGGACCTCCGCGTTC
>CAYTYG010000490.1:0-515 GCA_964441515.1 uncultured Treponema sp. | reverse complement strand
ACGTCGCCTGTCTTGATGGGGGTCCACGCTCCCGAGCCGACGCGGAAGCTGACGTAGCCCGCGTCGGTCTCGGAATAGACTCCGACGCAGGTCAGGGTCGGGGCCGGCGGGGCCGCCCCGGCGAGAATGGGGATAAGCATGAGCGCCGTCGCGAGGAGGGCGCCTTTCAAGAGATTCCTCATGGCTGGCTCCTGCGTGGGAGGCCGACGGGCATACGGCTTCTTCCGGCACGCAGGTCCAGTATTGGGGCAGGTTTTTAAAATGCGATTTAGCGGAAACGGCTTTTTTGTGTACTATTCCGCGCTCGGCTAGTACGAACGGCCCACCATGTCCCGGCTCGCCGTCTCGGCGGTGAAGACCCCTTCGGACGTGATCATGCGCAGCGGCAGGTCCTTCCCGCTCATGTAGTCCTGTATGGCCTTCATGAGCTGCGGCCCCAAGAGCGGGCTGCATTCCACCGTACAGTTCAGCTTTCCCGCGATCATGGCCATGAACGCCCCGTGGGCCGCGTCTAT
>CAYTYG010000489.1:0-1913 GCA_964441515.1 uncultured Treponema sp. | reverse complement strand
CTTCCAGTCCCTCCGAAAGACTTCCGCCGCCTCGCGGTATAAAAGGCCGTCGATGTCCATGCCGCCCAGCCGGTCGTCCCCCGCGGAGGAGAGCACTTCGCAGCGCCGGCCCCGGGCGGAAAGGACGGTCACGTCGAAGGTGCCGCCCCCGAAGTCGTAGACCAGGACGACCCGTTCCCGGTCGGCGTCCTCGGGGTTCAGGAAGGCGCGGGCTACGGCGGCCGCCGTGGGTTCATTCACAAGGCGCAGGACCTCCAGTCCCGCCCTGCGGGCCGCTTCCTTGACGGCCCGCCTCTGGGATTCGCCGAACCGCGCGGGAACGGACACCACCGCCTGATCCGCGGGGAATCCCAGGAAGGACTGGGCATCCTGCCGGATCTTTCCGAAGATCCAGGAAGCCGCCTCCTCCGGTTCGTACTCCCGGTCGCCCAGCCGGATGCTCCGCCTCGACCCGAGGAGGCGCTTGACCCCGCTCAAGGTGCGGGTCGGATCCGCGACCGCCTGGTTCTTGGCGGACTCCCCTACCAGGATCTCCCCCGCCGGGGAAACGGCCACGAAGGAGGGCGTCGTCCGGCTCCCCCGGTCGTTCGGGATAAGCACGGGCCGCTCGTCCTCGATCCAGGCGCAGAGGGAATTCGTAGTCCCGAAATCGATGCCCAGCACGCTCCTCGTCACGTTCCCTCCTGCCGGGTTTTCCGTCCCTTCTGTTCCTCCAGGGAAACGATGAGTTCCACCTCCGCCACGGTAATGCCCAGCTTGGCCGCTACGAGGTCCGAGGAGATCCCGCGGCGGCTGAGCCCTAGGACTTCCTCCTTCACGGAGGGCTTCGGACGTATAGGCGTGGAGGAAAAGGACACGAAGGGGAGAGGCTGGGCCGAACCCTCCGGCGCGGCCGCGGGGTTTTCCGACGGGGGCGAAGCCGGAACCTCGAAACCCGGGGGGGCCGCCTCGCCAGCGGGGGGGCGCGCCGTTTCCGCCGTACCGGGGGCGCGGGGATGCGCCTCCCCGGACGGGACGGCGGAAGTGTTTCGCATCCTTCCAAGACGGTCGTAGACGGCGTTCTCCGTCGTTCTTCTCTCGGTCTCCCGTTTCAGGACCGCGGCCCTGCGGTCCGCTTCCGAAGACGCTTCCCGGAGGGTCCGTATCGTGTCCTCGACCAGGGTGATGTTCCGGTCCGTCGTCTGGTTCAGCTCCCGTACGAGCTCTCCCACCTCCGCCCGGAGCTTGTCCACAAGTCCGTCCAGCTCCAGGGTCCTGCGTACCCTTCCCCGCACGTACAGAAAGATAAGGGCAAGGGAAACCAGGTTCAGGGCGAGAAGCACGGAAAAATGCGCCATGGCCTATCCCGAAATGTCGATGCGCCGCCCGAGATTCGGGTCCCGGACGATCTCGGGCTCCCCGGATTCCGCTTCTTCCCCGGCGGCCTTCCCCTCCTCGCCCTGGGCTTCGCCTTCGCCCCCGGCGGGTGCGCGGGACTCCCGGTCCCGGATCTTTCCGGTCCCCTCGTCGGCCACCGGCCGGCGGACCGCCTTGACTTCATCGTCCTGCTTTTTCTGGAGCACGGCGCCCTGTATGGACTGTTGGAGCATGGCGCCTTCCTTGGCCGCCGCCTGCTCCCGGCTGACCTGGTTGAGCTGCATGAACAGCGTCTGGAGGTCAATTGGCTTTATAGGCATCCGGACCTCTTTTCAGGGTCTCGTCGTCGACTTCCTCGTAGCGGGTCTTCTTGATGAGCATGTTGTCGAGATAGAAGGTGATGCCCTTCATCTCGGTCTTGAGCTCCTCGGAGACGTCCTTTATCACGATCCTGACGCCGGGATGGACTTTCCCGGAAACGCTGATCTTTCCCCGGGTCTTCAGGTTGGCGAGGTAGGCGGAAATGGACTCGATCTCCTTGGTCATGCCGGATACCT
>CAYTYG010000488.1:0-1918 GCA_964441515.1 uncultured Treponema sp. | reverse complement strand
TACGCGCTGTTTATCCTCTCGCGCTACCGTTCCGAGCGCCAACGCATGTCCGCACCTGAAGCCGCCGGCATGGCTGTCGGTACCGCAGGCTCCTCAGTCGTATTCGCCGGTGCCACAGTCTTCATCGCGCTCTTCGCGGTCCTGCTGAAGGCCACGAACCTCAAGCTCTACTCCCAGTCCGTGGGGATCAACCAGAAGGCCGCGCGCCTCAACGGCATCGACCCTGTGAAGATGAAGTTCCTGACCTACATGATCCTCGGCGTCTGCTCGGCGGTCGCCGGCTTCATCGCCGTCACCAAGGCCGGCCGCCACGACTCGGTCAACCTGCTCAAGTACGTCGAGATGGACGCGATCCTCGCGGTGGCTATAGGCGGCAACGCCCTCGGGGGGGGGAAGTTCAGCATAGCCGGCTCCATCATCGGCGCGTACACCATAGAGGTGCTGAACCGGACCTTGCTGAGGCTCGAGGTGGACACCGAGGCCATCAAGGCCTTCAAGGCGGTGTTCATCATCATACTCATGGTGATCTCGTCGCCGGTGGTCAGGGGCGTCGCCGCGAGAGGGGCGCGATGGCTGCGGGGCAGGCTCGGCGGCGAGGCGCGGATGGGGAACCGATGAGCACGATGAAGCGGAAAGAGGCGATATCGAACTCCAATCTCCTGTTCGCCATCGCCGGGATCATATTCGCGCTGATGTATAGCTTCGCCATCCTCATGTACCCGCGCAGCTTCCTGCAGTACCAGACCTTCTTCGACCTGTTCAACCTGAACGCCCCGCTCATCATCGTGACCATGGGCTTGAGCATCGTCATGATCGGGGGCGGCATCGATATCTCCGTCGGCGCGGTGACCGGCCTTGTGACCATGAGCTGCGCGGTATTCCTGGAGTCGGAGGCCGGGAGCGTCGGGGGCTCGGTGCTCCTGGCGCTGGGTATCGGCCTCGCCTTCGGCCTCCTGCAGGGCTTCCTCGTCGCGTACCTGGAGATCCAGCCCTTCATCATCACGCTCGCGGGGATGTTCCTGGCCAACGGGCTGTTGACCACTATCCACAAGGATCCGCTCAACGTGACCAGGCCGGAGTTCGTGGAACTCACCGATTTCTATGTGGAGATCCCCTGGCTCGGAACCACGAACCGGCTGGGCAATTTCATCCCGCTCGAGATCAAGCCCGGGGCCTTCGTCGTCGTGGCCCTGATAGTCCTGCTGGCCATCCTCATGCACTGGTCGCGCTTCGGGCGAAATCTCTACGCCGTCGGCGGCAACAGCCAGAGCGCGCTGATGCTCGGCATCAACGTGAGGCGGACGAAATTCTCCTCATACGCGCTGTCCGGGCTGCTCTCCGGCATCGCGGGCTTCGTATTCGTCATGACGACGGGGGCCGGAAACGTCGGGAACGCGTCGGGCTTCGAGATGAAGGCGATCGCCGGGTCCATCATCGGCGGTACGATGCTCTCCGGAGGCGTGGGCAACCTGATCGGTTCGCCCGTCGGGGCCTTGACGCTGCTGACGATCAACGAGCTGATCCGCGCGGCCGGAGTCACCTCCAACCTGCAGGCGATCGTGAGCGGCCTGCTCCTGTGTATCTTCATTGTGCTGCAGAGCCTCGTCATCTGGCTGCGCGGGACGGGCGGCTTCAAGCTCGCCCTGCCGTCCTGGCTACCGCGGGGCAAGCGGGACGGAGGGGCCGCAGGTCCGCCTACCTGAGTCCGGCTCCCGCGGCAGGGCGCACTCCTCCGGGAAGGACCTGCCCGCCCGCTCAGCGCCATGGTCCCATCCTTTCATCCTTATTCCCCTTCCCTCAGGGTGTCGCGCAACTCCTCCCTTTGGAAGGGGGTGGCCCCTGCCGTCAGGAAGCTCCTCCCGTGCGGCTTCAGGTCTGGGTCGTCTTCCCCGGGGGAAGGACGATGGTAAGGTCCGAC
>CAYTYG010000487.1:1393-1951 GCA_964441515.1 uncultured Treponema sp. | reverse complement strand
CGCGGCGGCCCCGGGGTTCTCCGTGAAAGCGGGCGGGGAGCTGGTCGTGGGGGGGCTTGCCTTCCTGGACGACCTTGCGGATTCCTCCCCGGGGGCCCCGGAAAACGCCACCTCCGCCCGGCTGACCCTGACCGCCGCAGGCTCCTCGGCGGAGGCGGTCCTCAAGCTGAGGGCGACCGAAGCCGCCCTGGAGGCGGACACCCCGGCGGCCTTTCTGGACGCCGCGGTGGAGGAAGCGTACCTGCGAGCCTTCCTGGGCCCCGTGACGGTGGAGACGGGCCTTATCAAGGTCGTCTGGGGCAAGGCGGACTCCCAGGGCCCCCTGGACGTGCTCAACCCCCATGACCTCACGGACCTCTCGGTCCTGGACACCCTGGACCGAAAGATCGCGCAGCCCATGCTCCGGGCCGTCGTGGCGCTGGGGCCCCTGTCCAAGCTGGACGCGGTGTTTCTGCCCTCCTTCGAGGGGAACAGTATAGCCCTGACCGGGAGGTGGGCGCCCGCTCAAGCAGCGCTTATAGCCTTGGTTCCCCCGTTGGATACGAACACCCTGGACTA
>CAYTYG010000487.1:0-1355 GCA_964441515.1 uncultured Treponema sp. | reverse complement strand
CCACTACCGGTTCCGTTGACTGGGGGCTCCAGTACTTCTGCGGCTTCCTTCCGATGCCCGCGCTGCATCTTGTCCTCCTCGCCCCCGGTCCACCGCCGATCATTATCGCGGACGACATCGGATATAACCGCTACCACCAAATCGGTGCGGACGCGGCGGCCGTGCTGGCCGGCTTCAACCTCCGGGCCGAGCTGGGCGCCAACCTCACGGAGGATACGAAGGGGGACGACCCGGCGGTCTACAATTCCGCGATCGTCTTCTCCCTGGGGGCGGACCGGGACATCGCCGCGGGGATCAACCTGAACCTCCAGTACGCCGGCTCGATCCGGCTGCGGGACGGGGAAATCGTGTCTCCCTTAGACATCGAGGCCACTTCCGACGCTTTCTCCTCCACCCTCACCGCCGTAGCCTCCCAGAAGCTCCTCCGGGACAAACTGGAGTGGATGCTCACCTCCCTCTGGGAGCCGGACGACGAGGACTGCTACCTGGTGCCCAGCGTATCCTGGACCGAGGGAGACGCGGAGGTGAAGCTGGCCGCGGGCTTCTTCGCGGGGGACGAAGCCGGACAGCTGGGGCAGTACAAGGATTCGAACTGGGTAAAGCTGACCCTGACGTACACGTTCTAGGCTGTTTTTTTGAATGCGGACAGGATTCAATCGGAAAAGGATGGACAGGATTGGAGAGGAGCAGCGTGTTTCTTTCCGATCCTGTCCATCCTGAATATCCTGGTATCCTGTCGTTCTTTTTGGGGGCGAACGGATCGCGCGGCTTCTATGACCGCCTTGTATCAGGGGGCCACGACGGTAAGGTCCCGGAAGTATTTACGGTAATACCCCCGGTCCCGGGCAAGCAGGGCGTCCGCCAGGCGAAAGGCGTGGGCGGCTACCAGGAAATCCGGAAGAACCCGTTTCGATCCCCCCTTGTTCAAAAGGTATTCCCGGTACATCCTTCCCGCCAGCAGGGCCGCTTCAACCTCCGAGGGTAGGTATTCAATGGAAAGTTCGTTCAGAAAATCTACAAGCTCCGTATCCGAAGCCAGGGCGGGCCGCAGTTCAGCCACGACGGTCTCGCAGACAATCAAACGGCCGTTCTTCCGGGCTATCCTGAGAGCCGCCGCCGAGGCCGAGGCGAATCCCGGATCATCCAGCAGGATGTCCAGCAAAACGGACGTATCCACCGCCGTCGTCATTCCCGGGCTTCCTTGAGATAGGTATCCACATCCATGTCGCCGGGCAAACGGCCCCGCCCTCTCCATCTAAGGATGGGATCGGAAGTCTCCTTCTTGACGCCGACGAATTGACTCCCTTGTACGGTGATGTCCAGAACCGTACCGGGCTTCAGGCCCAGGCTTACCC
>CAYTYG010000486.1:0-1953 GCA_964441515.1 uncultured Treponema sp. | reverse complement strand
TCCCCGGCGCGGGAGATGGTCGTCCTGAGCCTGGTATTCATGCTGATGACCTTCGTCGTTTTCGTGTTGTACGGGGTTCTGGCGGGCGCCGCGGGCGCCTGGCTTTTGAAATCCACGAAATACGTGAGGCGGCTTCAGCGGGCTTTCGCCCTGGCCTTCGCCGCTTTCGCGGTCAAGCTCGCGGTTTCGGACAGCTGAGGCGGGCGGCCGAAGCGGACGGAAAAAGCCGCCGGCCCCGGCCGCCGGGGACGGTCCCGGCGGCCCGCGGGGTCTCTAAAGTCCGAAGATGAGGGCCGCGGTTATGAGGACGGCCTGGAGCAGGAACATCATCCCGAACAGGGGGGTGATGAACTTGTACCAGCGGTTCATGGCTATGCCCATGATGCCGCACTCGGTGGCCACGGCGGTGGGCCAGAACATGTTGGAGAACCCGTCGCCGAACTGGTAGGCCGTGACGGCCACTTCCCTCGACACCCCGATGACGTCCGCCAAGGGCGCCATGATGGGCATCATGACCACAGCCTGGCCCGAGCCCGAGGGGATGAAGAAATTCACGACGTTTTGCACCACCAGCATCCCGACCGCGGCGAAGTACTGGTGGAAGTTTTGGATGGCGTTGGCCAGGGTGTAGACGATCGTGTCGATGATGTTGGCCTGGGTGAGCACCACTTCGATGGAACGCGCCAGCCCCACCAGGAGGGCGCCGAAGATGGCGTTGCCCGCCCCCTCGATGAAGACCTCCGCCACGCGCCCGGGCTTCATCCGGTTCACGAGCCCCGTGTAGGCGATGGCGATGAGGAAGAAGGCGGCCAACTCGGTCAGGTAGAACCCGAAGGCGGTCACGCCCACGACGATGGCCGCGATCAGGATCACGAAGCCCGCGAGGCTCAGCTTGTGGGCCGTCGTGAAGGAGAGGGCCATCACCTCCTCCCGGCTCCTGCCTTGCAGGCCCCGGAAGACGACCCCCTTCACGTAGCTGGAGTCCGGGTTCTTCTTGACCTTGTTCGCGTACCACATGGTGTAGCCGATGGACAGGGCCATGAAGAGGCACCACGCCACGACCCGGAAGATCATGAGGTTGGCGCCGGGGATCACGCCCGAGATGCTCTGGGCGATTCCGACGGTGAAGGGATTGATCGTGGCCGCGGCGAAGCCCGTGGCCACGCCCACGAACACGATGGAGCCGCCCACGATCCCGTCGTATCCCAGGGCGATCGCGATGGCGATGAACGCGGGGATGAGGCCGTAGGTCTCCTCGTACATTCCGAAGGTGGAGCCGGCCACCCCGAAGAGGAGCATGAAGGCCGGGATGAGCAGCTTGTCGTTGCTGCCCATCTTCCTGAGCATGGCGCCCACGAGGGCGTCGATGGATCCCGTCTTCAGAAGCAGGAATACGTACCCGTAGGCGATCAGGATGAAGAAGATGATGTCCGCGGCTTCCGTGAGCCCCTCGTAGATGGCCTGGATCATGCCCCAGGGGCCGACGGGGCTGCGCTCCGCGGGCTTGTAGGAGCCCGCCACCACGAGCTCCCGGTCCAGTTCCTCGTTGTGGACCCGGTCGAAGGTGCCCGCCGGGACTATCCAGGTCAGAACCATCGCCACGACGACGATCCCCAGGATGATGGTGTAGGCATGGGGCATAGCCTTGGCCCACTCGCGCTTGGTTTTCCGACTTTCCGCCATAGATCCTCCTTTCCGACCCGTCCGTCCGTCCGCTTCCGCGGGCGGGCTCACCCCGGCTTTCCCGGAGGTCCCTTCGAGGATAGCCCCGTTGGTTTTTGGGCGCAAGTGATTTATCCTTAAGGCGTTCGCCGGCCCGGGAAGCCGGTAGGGAGGCCTGACGTGCGGGACAGGATAGATGAATACCTTGCGTGTCATGAATCCGAGATTCACCAGGACATCCTGAGGCTGGTGGCGATCCCATCCGTATCCGAGGACCGGGAGGCGGCGGCC
>CAYTYG010000485.1:0-1957 GCA_964441515.1 uncultured Treponema sp. | reverse complement strand
TGGAGGGCGACTCCTGCGGCATCTACAGCATCAACATGACCCTGCCGGCAGTGGACGTATAGCATGAATGCAGACCTGATTCACGAAACAGCAAAGGCATATGCCCTGGACCCGCGGGAGGAGACGCTGGAGACGGCGACGATGACCGCGAACCCGAGGAGGGCGCGGCCGGCTATCGCGGCGCCCAGGATCGCCGACAGGTCCTCCAGGATCCCCGCGTCCCCTATGGCTCCCACGAGGATGAAGATTCCGACCAGGAAAAGGATGGTCTCCCAGTCCAGGTGCCTCACCAGGTCCCAGGCCCGGGAGGCCGGCTCCTTCCGGATCAGAACGAACCAGAAGAGCCCCGCCGTGCCCAGGGCCAGGCAGAGCAACCCCGAGGCGGCGTGCAGCCCCTCGCCGGAGGCGAAAGATATGACGGCCAGCCCGGAGATCATTCCCAGGAGAAGGAGCGAGGGAATCCAGGATACTATTCTCTCGATGGGCAGCGTCATGTTCACCTTGCCGAGCTTCCGGAAATAGAAGAAGAAGTAGACCGCGCCCACAAGAGCTCCGACCTGGGTCACGAAGAAGAGGGAAGGCCGCCCCCGGTGGACGAAGAAGTCGTTGAAGCCGAAGTCCGTGTAGCTCGCGAAGATCATGGAGGGAGGGTCGCCCACCAGGGTCGCCATGCCCTGGAGGTTCGCCATGACCGCCAGGCCTATCAGGAAGGGCGCCGGTTCCACCTTGAGTCGGCCGCAGATCGCAAGGGCGATGGGCGCCATCAGGAGCACCGTGGCCACGTTTTCCACGAAGGCCGAGAGAATCCCCGTAATCGCCAGGAGCGCGACGATTCCCAGCCCCAGCGTGGGGGACCGCTGGATTATACGGTCCGCCAGCACCGCGGGGACCCGGGAGTAGATGAAAAGGTCCGCTATGACCAGGCTCCCGATGTAGATGGCCAGGATGTTCCAGTTGACCAGTTCGCCGAACGCCCGCCCGAGGCCCACGGTCCAGGGACCCGGGAATACCTGCCCCGCGGTCAGGACCAGGGCGGCGGCGGCCAGGGCGAAGGCCGCTTTCCTGTGGGGGAAGGCGATCACCAGAGCGTACATCGCCGCGGCGACGGCCAGGATCAGTATCTTCATGGAAGGCGCGTCCTCGAACGCCCGACATCGGCCTCGCATTGAAGGAAACGGCCCGGGCGTCTCCCGGAAGTATCGCGGATCCTTCCCCGGAGGGCAAGACGCGCCCGGATCGCAATCTTCCCGTCCCGGACTCTTTCCGCTTGACCCTTCAAAAACATCCTCGTTATTTTAAGGATACATAACTACTCATACCAGGTGAACGAATGTCCAAACCGTCCAAGAATGAAATCACGGGATCCGATCCGAAAACGCCCCCCGAGCCCCCCCCGCAGGCCGGGAGCCCGGAGGGTTGCGGCCCGGCGGAGGATCAGGTGCGAATACTGGAAGCCCGGGCGGCGGAGGCCCAGAAGCGGGCGGGGGAGCTCCAGGCGGAGAATTCCGAGTTGAAGGACCAGTACCTGAGGAAGCTGGCGGACTACGAGAATTTCCGCAAACGGATGTTCCGGGAGAAGGAAGAGGCGATACAGTACGCGAACAGCTCGCTGTTGCAGGACCTCGTCACGATCCTGGACGATTTCGATCGGGCCATATCGAGTTCCGAGGTATCCCGGGATTTCCAGATCCTGCACGACGGGATAGGAATGGTCCGCACCCGGATGCTTTCGGTCCTGGAGGGAAAATACGGCTTGGCCAGGTACGAATCGGCGGGGAAGCCCTTCGATCCCAACATCCACGAGGCGGTCGCTGTGGAGAAGGGCCCCGTTCCGGAGCCCGAGGTCGTCGAGGAATTCCTCAAGGGATACAAACTGGCCGGACGGGTGCTTCGGGCGGCGAAGGTGAAGGTCCGGATGCCCGAGGGCGGCGGAGGGGATGCGCCCGCGGCTTCTCCC
>CAYTYG010000484.1:0-1961 GCA_964441515.1 uncultured Treponema sp. | reverse complement strand
CTACGTGCTGTGCGAATATTCCCATGCCATGGGCAATGGCCCCGGCGACCTGGAAAACTACTTCCGGTGCTTTGATCGGCATGACGGCCATTGCGGTGGGTTTGTGTGGGAGTGGTGCGACCATGCCAGAGGCGTAAAGCAGCCCGACGGTACCGTCCGCCTGGCAGGGATGCCCATGCCTGCCAACTATGTGGTGGAAATGTTTTGTGACCGCTTGGCCGCCTCTCGAGTGTATAAGGGCAAGGAATTCGACCGCTCCGCGGAGCTCTTCGAGACCGCCTACGCGGAAGCGGAGGTCAAAAGGGACGCGGCGCTCTCCGAGATCGAGGCCATGGAGGCCAAGACCCGGGAAAGCGAAGCCAAGGCCATCGCCGGAGACGAGGAAATCGGCTCCGACGCGGAATAAGGAGGCGGACATGAAGCGAATATCTATCCTGCTGGTCTCCGCTCTCCTGGCGGCCGCGGCCTACGGACAGAGCCTTTTGGAAAATTCCTATTACCAGAAGAGCCTGGAGCTCCAGGCCCTCGCGACCGAGGCCTTCGAATCCGGCGACTACGATGCGGCGGCGGACTACGCGGCCCAGGCCCAGGAGTTCGCCCAGCTCTCCGACGAGTTCGTGGAGGAGATGCTGGCGAAGAACGCCGCGGACAAGGCGATAGCCGCGGCCGAGGAGCGCATAGCCTGGGCGGAGGAAGCGAAGATTCCGGCCATCTACCCGAACGAGTGGGACCTCGCCTCTTCCTGCATGGAGCTGGCCAGGACCTCGTACGAGGAGGAGAGCTGGTCGGACGCGGCCGCCTACGCGGAACAGGTCCTGGACGCCCTCGCGGACGTCTCGGAACAGCTGCCCTGGCCGAAGTACTACACCGTCCGCCTGATTCCCGCGCGCAGGGACTGCCTGTGGCGCATCGCCGAGTACCCCTTCGTATACAACAACCCCTACAAGTGGACGGTCCTCTACGAGGCCAACAAGAAGACCTTCCGGGATCCCAACAACCCCAACCTGATCTTCCCGGGCCAGGTCCTCGAGATCCCGAGCATCCGGGGCGAGGCGCGGGCCGGGACCTACGATCCCGCCCGGACCTACACGGCCTTCCCCAAGAAATAGCCCGTATCCCCGTACGGAAAAGAGGCTGTCCCGGAAGCGATTCCCGGACAGCCTCTTTTTTCGGATGGATGGGATGGGTGAATCGGCCGGCTACCGCGGGGGGCCTATCTCCAGGCGCTTCCGGCGGTTCTCCAGGATGGTCCCCTCCGCGCAGACGGCCATTTCCAGGACGCAGGGCGCCACGAGGCGGTACTCCACCAGGGTTCCGCGCTTCTCGTCGTCCACCAGCCCGGCGGCCTTGAGCTGGGAAAGATGCTTGGACGCCACCGACTTGTCGATCCCGATTTCCGCCGCGAGTTCGCACACGCACCAGGGTCGTTCCTTCAGCTTCTCCAGGATATAAATGCGCACGGGATTCGCCAGCGCCTTGAACATCTCGGCGCGCAGCGAGTATCGGCGATGAGTCTGTTCGTCCATGGGTAAATGTTGCAATGTTTGGAAACATTTGTCAAGAATGACTTGACTTTTTTCTTTCAATGTTTCCATAATTGGAAACAAGAGGTTCCCATGGATACGCTTCTGCTCTACGGGGCGGCCCTTGCCGGATTGATACTGTCGCTTCTGAAGGACAGGGAGAAAACCGCGCAAGCCGCAAGAAAGGCGTCGAAAGCCTTCGAGGGTATTCTGCCGCAGTTCCTGATCGTGCTTTTTCTCGTCGCGACAGTCCTCGCGGTCCTCGATACGGCCACCATCTCGCGCTTTCTCGGTTCGGGTTCGGGATTCCTGGGCACTCTAGGCGCCTCCATAGTCGGAGCCGTCACGCTCATTCCCGGCTTCGTAGCGTTCCCGGCGGCTTCGGCTCTTCTTAAGGAGGGCGCGGGAGCGACACAGGTCGCGGCCTTCGTCTCGAGC
>CAYTYG010000483.1:0-1964 GCA_964441515.1 uncultured Treponema sp. | reverse complement strand
GCCTACGAACTGGGGAAGGCCCAGTACGCCCTCAAGAAGTACGAGGAGGCGCGGAGGTCCTTCGAGTCCGCGGGAACCCTGAACCCCCGCTTCGAACCGGCCTTCTTCAACCTGGGGATCACGAATAAAACCTTGAAAAGGAACGACGCCGCGCTATCCGCTTTCCGTACCGCCGTAAAGGTCAAGCCGGACTATACACGGGCCCATATAGAGATAGGGCGCGTCCTTACGGCCAAGGGGGATTACAAGGGCGCCGTGACGTCCTACCGAACGGCCCTCTCCTTCGAACCCGGGAACGTCACGGCCCTCCGGGAGATGGGTTTGGCCCAGTACAAGGACGGGAATCTGGCGGACGCGGAGAAGACCTTCGCGGAGGCCCTCGCGGCGGAGTTCGACGCGACGACCAGCTATAATCTAGCTACGGTAAAGATAGACCTGAAGAAATTCCAGGACGCGGTTCCCCTGGCGGAGAAGGCCGTAGCGGCCGTCCCCGGGAACGCCGTATTCCACTACACCCTGGGGGTGGCCCAGGACGGGGTCCGCAACGTGGACGGGGCCGTAGCGGCGTACTCGAAGTCCGCATCCCTGGACAGGCGCTACGCGCTCCCCCGCATCAACCTGGGGAAGCTCTACCTGGAGGCCGGGTTCGACGACCGGGCCCTGCCCCCCCTGGAGGAGGCGTACCGTATCGACCCCAATTCCCTGGAGGCCAATAACAACCTGGCCAACGCGTACGGCAGGAAGGGCCTCCTGGACAAGAGCGTCTTCCACTACGAGAAGGCCCTCCAGCTGGCCCCCCGGGACCCGACCCTGCGGATGAACCTGGCCCGGGCCTACGTACAGTCCGAGAAGCTGGAGAAGGCCCGGGACGCCTATGTGGAGCTCTTGAAGCTAGCGCCCGCGGAGTGGGACGCCTACTTCGAGCTGGGGAAGGTATACGCCAGCCTGAAGGATTCCCCGAACGCGAAGAAGGTTTTGACGGAGCTTCTGGCCAAGAAGCCGGACTACGAGAAGCGGGCGGAGGTTTCCGCCCTCCTGGCGGGCCTCTAGCGGGGCATCGGGGCCGAGTTCACGGCCCCCCGATCCGATTCAGAATGTTCTCTGAACCATCCGGAACAGGTCGTCCTTCCCGAAGCGCACCCGCACCGGGCGGCCGTGGGGGCAGCGCGGCTCCGGGAGGCTCCGCGCCCGGGAGATGAGCTCCACCGCGGCGGCGGCGTCCAGGACGTCGCCGTCCTTAACGGCCGCGCGGCAGGCCGTGGTCGCGTGGGCTTCCCGGAGCACGGAATCCGGGGAGGGCTTCGAACGGAGGAGCTCCAGGACGGCCTCGGCGTCCCCGTTTCGCAGGCACGCGGGCAGGCCCGTGACCATCCACTGGGATCCTTCCCTCTCCAGGACGTATCCCGCCGATTTCAGGGCCTCCGCCGAGGAGGCGAGCCAGGCATCCTCCTGGGCGGATTCCGGCTCCAGGACCAGGGGCACCAGGAGCTCCTGGACGGCCGGGGAGTCCGCCTGCAGCCGGTCGAAGAGGATGCGCTCGTGGGCCGCGTGCTGGTCCAGAAGCCAGAGGGCGCCGTCCTCCTCGTAGACCAGGAACACCCCGAGGGCCTGCCCCAGGTAGCGGAAGGGGACCGGGGGCACCGCATTGTCCTCGGATGGGGCGCCGGGGGCGTTTTCCCCGCCGCCGGCCTTCCCGGAGATCCGGAGCTCCGCCACCCGTTCGGCTACGCCCTCCCAGGTCGAGCGTTCCTCCCCGCGCCCCGGGACGCCCGTAAACCCCCCGAGGGAAGCTGCATCCCCCGAAGGGAAGGCGTATCCCTCCCGGGCTTCCCAGAGCTGCCGTTCCTCGGGGAGGGGGCCTTCCCGGAGGCTCCCCAGGCGCATACGGTCCCGTAGGGAATCCTGGACGGCCCGGGAGACGGCGCGGCGTACCCCCTCGATGTCCCGGAAGCGGGCCTCCCGCT
>CAYTYG010000482.1:0-1965 GCA_964441515.1 uncultured Treponema sp. | reverse complement strand
GGAGGTGCGTCCGAATTTATCGAAGGCAATGCCGAACCATGCGTAGATGTCCCGGTGCACCTTGTAGAAACGGTCGCACAGCTGTCGGGGGGTGACGCCCTCCTCCAGGGCCTTGGTTTCCGTGGCCGTGCCGTACTCGTCGGTACCGCAGACGTACAGGGTCTCGTAGCCCTTAAGGCGACAGAACCGGGCGAATACGTCCGCGGAAAGGACCTGGATCAGGTTCCCAAGATGGGGGATATTGTTCACGTAGGGAAGCGCGCTGGTGATGAGTCTTCTTTTCATGGCAAGTCAATATGTAGCGGGGGACGCGGCGCTGTCAAGGACGGACCGCGGCTTGGTCGACGCTGCTCCGATATCTCCTAGAACATCACCTTCGCGGATACCGTCAGCTTCACGCCCAGGGTCCAGTAGTTCAGCCCGGATACCCGGTCCAGCTCCTGCCAGGTTCCCAGGCTGGCCCCCAGGCTGAGCTTTTCCGGGCTCACGAGCTTCGCCTCGTAGGATTCGCTCACAAGGATGTCGAAGCGTTCCAGGTAGGCATAGGGCCGCTTGATCTGGACGGATAGACTCCATATCTCCGAATGGTTCCGCCGGGCTCCCCGCAGGGACTCGAAATACCCCGAGACGATGTTGGGCCGGGTTTTCTCCCCCTCCTGTCCATCCTTGTCCGGGCGGGGCTTGTCCAGGGCAAGGCCCGCGAGGTCTCCCAGCCAGGTGCGAGTCGGCCGGGTCGTGAGGGTCAGGGACAAAAGCTCGCTCCAGGCGGTCCCGTCCCGGGTCTCGGCCGCGGAAACCCGGTTCTCCGCCACCAGGGAATCGTCCCGGCTCGTGTAGAAGGCCGCGAATGCCTTGTGGGTGAATGTCGTGAGTACGGCCCCGTCCTCGCGATGGACGGCGACGGCCACGGCCAGTTGCTGGGAGAACTCGTCCATCGAGTAGAGGTCCGTCGATCGGTAGGCGCCCCGGGAGCCGAAGAGGTTCACCGCGGCCGCGGAAGCCGTCACCTCCGTCACGAGGGCGTCCGTTACGGTCTGGAGGGAGCTTTTCAGCTCCCGGCGCAGGGAAAGGGTTCCCTTGCTGGGCGCCAGGATATCCGTCCATCGGGAACCGTAGCGCCGGCTCATCACGATCCCCGCCTCCGGACGATATTCCGCGGCCGCGCTGCCCTCCGAGACGGCTTCGAAGCGGTCCGCTGTTATGTCGTCGAAAAGCTCCGCGTACGGGACGGAGCGATAGAGGAACTCCGATTCGGCGAAACGGCCAGCCCAGAGCGCCCAGTCGTCCGCGAAGCTACCGCTTTCCTCGACGGCCCGGAAGCTCCACCGCCTCCGATAGTACGGCTCGATCGTCCCCTTGTTCCCCACGGGGAAGGACCACCCGAATCGCGTATCCCCGGAGGTTTGAGCTTCAGGGGTCGGGGAGGAGGCGTCCGAAAGGAGGCTCTCCGCCGAAAAACTCCAGAGCGCACCGCCGACCCGGACCCTCCCGCCGAGCTCGGACCTTCTCCGCGTGGAGTCGTCCTCGAAAGCCGGGAGAAAGTACCGGAAGGCTCCTATCCAGGCATTCCCGTACCCGGAGTCCAGGTCCGCCTCTCCGCGGGCGTCGTTTTCCAGGGCGGCGTTCAGGGAAAAGACGTTTCCCGCCGCCATCTTCAGGCTCCAGTCCTGCTCCAGGAAGCCCTCCGCGCCGGTGCCCGTGTCCGTGTACGCCGCGGACTGCTCCAGGGCCAGGGAGAACTTCCCGGCCTGCACCGAGAGCTTGTCGGAGCGTCCGAAGCGGTCCGAGCCGGGGGAGTATTCGAAGGAGTCCTCGAACCGGAAGCCCTCAAGGGGCAGGGCGATGCCGTGGCCGAAGGCGCCGTCCGAAAAGCCCCCCCCGGAGTATCCCTGCTGGAGCTTCACCGAGAGGTCCAGGGGCCCCAGCCCTATCGAGCCGTCCAGGTATCCCGCGGCCGCCGAATCC
>CAYTYG010000481.1:0-1969 GCA_964441515.1 uncultured Treponema sp. | reverse complement strand
CGCAGGAGCCCGGCCGTCTGGCTTGTCCTGGCCGCAAAAGCCCGCAAGCAGACCCCGGGGAAGCGGTACACCTTCCCGGACGGCCTTGACGGAGAGATACTCGGCGCCGAGGGCGATCTCCGTATCCTGGGATTCTCCCGGGAAATCGACGACGCATACCTGGAGCGCTTCGGGCACGTGCCCCTTCCTCCCTACATACGCCGGCAGGATGACGGATTCGACTCCGAGCGCTACCAGACGGTCTACGCGAAGGCCATGGGTTCGGTAGCGGCTCCCACCGCGGGCCTCCATTTCACACCGGAGATCCTGAAATCCCTTTCGGACCGCGGAATACGGTTCGCCTACGTAACCCTCCATGTCGGGCTGGGCACCTTCCTTCCGGTCCGCTCCGAACTCATCGAGGATCACGAGATGCACGAGGAGGAGTACACAATCTCCGATGCCGCCGCGGAGGCCGTGAACTCGGCCCGTTTAACGGGAAAGCCGGTTGTGGCCGTGGGCACGACCAGCGTCCGGACCTTGGAGAGCGCCTTCCGGGACGGAAAAGTCGCCGCGGGTCCCGGCTCCACGCGGATATTCATCTACCCCGGATACAGGTTCAAAGCCGTGGACAGCCTCTTTACGAACTTTCATACCCCGGAATCGACCCTGCTCATGCTGGTTTCCGCGTTCGCCGGACGGGAAAGGATACTTCGAGCCTATGGAGAGGCCGTGCGACTTCGGTACCGGTTCTTCAGCTACGGCGACGCCATGCTGATTCTGTAGCCGGGGTCGGCGCCGGGCGGATACCGCTCAGGATAGAGGGATAGGGTGACGCGCGCCGATCTTGGCCTGGAGGTAATAGTTCTCCAGAAGGTCCACCAGTTCGGGCGAGAACTCGATGGCGACCTTCCCCCTCTGGACGCCCGTGGGAAGGCGATTGACTTCGGTGATGCTCCCGGAAACGTTGAACTGGTATTTCTGGAAAAAGAGCCGGAGTGTGGAGGTCTGACCCGTATGAAGGTCGGGGGTATTCATGGAAGCCAGGAATTCTATCGTGTTCACGGATATGGAGAAGAGAGCCAGCTTCGTGACGGTGGGACCCGAGGAGAGGGTAGCGTAGTTGTTGAACCCGAGGATGCGCGCGGATTCCGGATTTATCGGAATTATCTTGTCCCGAAAATCCTCGTACTCGATATGGAGACGGTCGACCAGCATGAGATAGTCCCCGATTATATTCGTCATGTCCGGTGGGCAGGGTTTGAACTCGGCGGAAATGAGGCCCAAGGATTCCCTGCCTTTCATGGAGCCGAACTGCAGGATGGAACAGCGGCAGAAGACTTTGATGGGGGTTTGGGCGTCCCCGGGCTGGAGAACCAGGTTCAGGCCAGCCAGGGAGCCCTTGAAGCGCTGGAAAAAGGAGATCTCGTTCCGGGAGAAGGAGCCGAGAAGCACAACCCCTTTCATGGATAGGCGGTAGGGAATGCAAACCAGGTTGGATGTATCCACCTTGAGAAGCGTCTGGTTGGATATCAAGCCCATTTTCTTGACGGCGAACGGGCTTAAGGCCACAACGGCGTCGGAGTAGGTTTCGGCGTAATCGGCTTTGTCACTTTTTATCATACCGAGACCATTCTAATGGAACTGCGCGTTGCGTCAAGCGCCGCTCGTTCCGCCTCGGCGTTTGCAGCCGGGGCGGGATCGCCGCCGGGGGCGTTCTGTCTTTTTACCGGAAAACGCATCGGGCCCCGATTTTTCGGCTCGAACGGGTTTCCCGGCGCAGGACGGACCGGCGGACAAGAGGAAGACGGCGGGCTCCTTGCCCAGGCTGAAGGAGCCCTTCCGCCAGGACGAAACGGTTCCCGAGCGGACGCGTTCCGACGGACCTCCCAGGGACGCTGCGACGCACAGCCGGGTATCGCCGTCCAGCACCCGGAGGGCGTCGTCCAGGACGGCACGGTTCCGGTAGGGCGTCTCGATGAATATCCTC
>CAYTYG010000480.1:0-1982 GCA_964441515.1 uncultured Treponema sp. | reverse complement strand
GACTTCGGGGCTTGTTCTCTTCGCCCGGAACGAGGTTGCCTTTCGGGCCCTGGCGGCGGCCGCCGCGGACGGAAGGTTCCGCAAGGATTACGTCCTTCGGGCCGTCCGTTCCGGCGAAGCTGTCCCCGGCTGCCGCCCGGGGCTCGTCTCCCCCGGGGGAGTGGAGCCTCGGGAATGGTTCGGAACGGATGACCCGGGGTCCCCGGAATCCCGAGCCGCACACCGGGCGTTCCTCGTCCGAAGCGCCCTGGAGGCGGGCCGCCCCGTGCCGGTTGAAAGTTTTTTCCGAGCTTTCGGCCCCGGTTCCGCGCGGGTGGCCTGCGCAGCCGCGGGAGAGGACCTGGGAAGGAAGAAGAGCGTATGGGGGCGGACGCTCTACCGCACCTCCCTGTTGGCCGCCTCCCCCGGGGAGGAGGGATGGGTGGAATTCCGGGTATGCCTTTCGAGGGGCTTCCGCCATCAGGTCCGGGCTCACATGGCCTGGACGGGATTTCCCCTGCTGGGGGATTCCCTGTACGGGAGCGGGGAGGCGGATCGTGTCTTCCTCCATGCCTTCCGGATCGAGTTTCCCCATCCCCGTACCGGATATGCTATAGTTGTGGAGGGATGACGCTTGCCGCATCCGCGAGGGTATCCCGTTTTTCCGCGCCGGATTGCGCCCAGCTGCGCCGTGGGATAGGATGGTATCGTATGAGCGAATCATCGACCTTCGACAGACTTGTAAGCAGGCTGTCCGACGAGGAACGGCGGGATCTCCTTACCCGGATACGGAGTAACGCCGAGGTTTCCGAGGAGCCCCTTTTCCGGCCGGAGGCCGTAGCGGAACCCGCGGTCGATTACGCCGTTCGGTACCGGGAGTTGAATCCGCTTTCGAGGTTCGTCATCATTATCCGTAAGATCTTCACGGGACGGTCCCGGGATGATCTTGTGAAGGACATCATCCTGAAGGGCATAGCCCGCAAGATAGAGCTTGGGGGCCCCGGGCTCGTTTCCCATACGCGCAGGGTTTTTCTGGAAAGGATGCTGGACGAACTCCGGAGCCTGAAGGACGCGGCGCGTTTCTTCTACGACGTGCTGGATAGGACTATCGAGAAGGACAAGGGGGCGTTCTTCGCCTTCCTGGCCTCCCTTGAGCTCGAGGAAGCCAACCAAAGGCTTCTTACGGAGACGAATCCATTTACGTATTCCCAGACGAATTCCCTGGCTACGGAGCCCGAGGTGCGTTCCGCGGTCCTCTCCGCCTTCGAGGACATCATGGCGTCCCTGCCTGAGGAGAGCCGCAGGAGAATGTACGTGAACGTCCGCAGCCTCACTTTCCTGAAACGCCTGGCGGGATTCCTCTACGACCGGCTCTTTTCCTGCTTCGATCCGACCGCCGCGGGGACCATGGAGAGTCCCTTCGTCACGGTACGGGAACACATGGCCGACTTGGCGGACGTCCTGTATTCCATGGCTTCTCCCCCACCATCAAGCTCATGGAGTCCCTCCTGGTGTTCCAGATGCGGGACGATATGGAGAAAAAGGACTTCAACGCGGAAGAAGCCGTGAAGGTCCAGCTCGCCCTCATGGAGGAGGCCCTTGCGAGTATACGCCTGTTCAACACCCGGGTTCCCCTCTATGCCATCCTGCGGCTCGTGCTGGAGGATCCCAACTATAGACCCCGGGAGCTGGCCGGGGGAGAGGACTGGTTCGCCATCTTCAAGGGCTTCTGGAAGGAGCGCATCGACCGACAGCTCCAGCTCTATGCCGTGGAACGCCGCCTCCAGGACCTCCAGTCCGATATCTCGGGCTTCCTGGGAGCCTCCGAGCTGGGAAGTTTCATCCACCTCTCGGAGGAAGGGAAGGACGGTTCGCCACCGGTGAAACTGGAGAAAGCCCTGGCTTTCCTTTCGGGATTCTATGAAAGGCTCTTTCTGCCGGAGATGAACCGGCCCCTCAAGGTGCTCCTCACCGAGGGAGAGTTCTACAAGAAGGACAACCGT
>CAYTYG010000479.1:0-1984 GCA_964441515.1 uncultured Treponema sp. | reverse complement strand
TAATCGCCGGACACCAGGCCGCCATCGGGATCCTGGCGGCCCTCCGCTACCGCGAGAAGACGGGGCGCGGCCAGCATGTCGACATATCCATGGTCGACAGCCTGGTCTATACCCTGGAGAACGCGATCGTCCGCTACACCATCGACAAGGAGATTCCGACTCCCCTCGGGAGCGCCCATCCGACGATCACGCCGTTCCAGGGATTCGAGGCCCGGGACGGCAGGTTCGTAATAGCCCCGATCGGAAACGACAGCCTCTGGACGAAATTCTGCAGACTGCTCGGCCGCGAGGACCTGATCGAGCACGAACTGTACAGGACGAACGGGCTTCGAACCCAGAACCGGGCTTCCCTCCTTCCCATACTGGAGGCGGAGATACGGAAGCGGGACGCGGCGGACTGGCTTTCGGCCATGACCGCGGCGGGACTCCCCAACTCCCCCATCAAAACCATAGACCAGGTTGTGGCCGACCCGAACCTTCTGCACAGGAAGATGATCGTCACGGTGGATCAGCCCAAGGTGGGCAACGTGACGATGGCCGGCTCCCCGTTCCACATGAGCGAGACCCCGGGAAGCGTCCGCGTGCCCGCCCCTCTGTTGGGGCAGCATACGCGCGAGGTCCTGAAGGGGTTCCTGGGGTACGACGACACGGCCATCCAGCGTTTTGCCGAGTCGGGGGATGTCGTCTGCCTTAACTAAAAGGATTTGGGAAAAAGGAGAAGCGTATGGAGATCTACGGTCTCGGCATTACTGCGGCCGCATATTTCGCGGGCAACGTGATCGGGCAGCTTATCGGGAAGGCGACCGGCATAGGCGGCAACGTGGGAGGCGTCGGCTTCGGAATGCTGTTTCTGGTCGTCGTCACGATCCTGCTGGAAAACCGCAAGGCGTTGGCGGCCAAGACGACGGACGGCATCAAATTTCTGTCGGCGATCTACATCCCCGTCATCGTGGCCATGGCGGCGCAGACGAACGTCGTAGCCGCCATAAACAGCGGATGGGCCGCCATACTCGCCGGGGGGATCGCCACGTTCCTGGGCCTGTTCGCGGTGGCCCCGATTTCCAGAATCGGGGGCAAGCCCGAGCCGCTGCCCGAAGAGTCCGTGGCCTGAAGGAGTCTATGATGTATAAGGAAATCATCGCCCCGCTCGTCAAGAGCGGCGCCCTGGTGCATGCTCTGGCGCTCACCGCCGCGATCATGGCGGCGGCCTATTTCACGGCGAACCTGATCCGGCAGAAGAAGATGGGTTCGGCCTTCGCCATCCTCCTCGGCCTCCTTCTCTCCTTCGTGGCGGGAAAGATGACCGGCGGAAAAAAAGGCGTCGCGGACTGGCCCATGTTCGCGGGTTTCACGACCCTGGGGGGATCCGCCCTCAGGGACCTGACCATCGTCTCCACCGCCTACGGGGTCGAACCGAAGAACCTGAAGCGGGCGGGCCTGCCCGGGATCATCTCCCTGTTCGTCGGGATTTTCCTCTCCTTCATCGTCGGCGTGATCGTGGCCCTCCTGTTCGGGTACAAGGACCCCCGGGAGCTGACCACGATCGGGGCCGGCGCGGTGACGTTCATCGTAGGCCCGGTCACGGGAGACGCGTTGGGCGTCAGTTCGCAGGTGATCGCGGTTTCCGTTGCCGCCGGCGTCGTCAAGTCCGTCCTCACGATGATCATCACGCCGCTTCTGGCCAAGAGGATCGGACTCGACAATCCCACCTCCGCCATGGTGTACGGAGGGATCATGGGTACGACGAGCGGCGTAGCGGGCGGCTTGGCCGCGACGGACATCCGCCTGGTTCCGTACGGGGCCATGACGGCGACCTTCTATACCGGTCTGGGTACGCTCCTCTGCCCGTCCGTCGGGTATTTCCTTGTAAACATGTTTTTCTAGTTCATCGAGAGCCGGCGGCGCTGTCCAAAAAGTTCAGAAAACTTTTTGGACAGCTGGTTTTACGCGACAGTTTCTGGCGTTTTGCAATAAACGTCAGAAA
>CAYTYG010000478.1:0-1994 GCA_964441515.1 uncultured Treponema sp. | reverse complement strand
GCCTTCGCCCTCATCGTCGTCCAGCTGCTGGCCGTCGTCGGCGTCAGGCTGGCAGGCGGCTTGCTGCTGCTCTGGGTCTGCTGGAAGATGTATCGCGAACTGAGGCCCGAAAAGCATCTTGTGCTGGAGGACGGAACCGAGTTCCGGGGAGTCCCCTTCGGGAGCCCGCGGTCCTCTGCGGGAGAGGTAGTCTTCACGACCGGCATGACCGGCTACCCCCAGTCCCTGACGGACCCCTCCTTCCGCGGCCAGATTCTGGTCTCCACCTATCCCCTGGGCGGGAACTACGGGGTGCCCGTAAACCCCGGAACCGGGAGGATAGACCTGGACGAACGCGGCGTACCCCGGCACTTCGAGTCCGAGCGCGTGCAGGCGGCGGGCCTTGTGCTCTCGGAGCTCTGCGAGCGCCCCAGCCACTTCGCCTCGGGCGCCACTCTGTCCCGCTGGCTGGCCGCCGAGGGCGTGCCGGGGATATCCGGGATCGACACAAGGGCCCTGACCGCTTACCTGCGGGAGAAGGGGGCCGTGCGGGGCAAGATCGTCGTGGACCGGGATATCCCCTTCGAGGAGGGACAGCCGGCCCACCCGGTGGCGGAGGTCTCCCCCCGGGAGGTCCGGGTCTACGAGGCCGCCCCCCCCTCTCCCGGGGCGGAAAGGCCCGTCCGCATCGCCCTCCTGGACTGCGGGGTCAAGGCGAACATCCTGCGCTGCCTTGCCCGTCGGAACGTCACGATCATCCGGCTGCCCTGGGACCACGACCTCTCGGGGATAGAACACGACGGTCTTTTCCTTTCCAACGGGCCCGGGGACCCCAAGGCCTGCGCCCGGACCATCGGGACCGTCCGCCGCGCCCTGGCCCGGGGCAAGCCCATCTTCGGGATCTGCCTGGGCAACCAGATCCTGGCCCTGGCCGCCGGGGCGGACACCTACAAGCTTCCCTACGGCCACCGGGGGCAGAACCAGCCCTGCGTGGAGGCCGGCACCCGGCGATGCCACATTACCAGCCAGAACCACGGCTACGCCGTGAAGGCGGACACCCTGCCCCGGGGCTGGGAGGTCTGGTTCACGAACGCCAACGACGGCACGGTGGAGGGCATCCGGTCCGTGAAGGGGCCCTTCTCGGCGGTGCAGTTCCACCCCGAGGGCTGCCCGGGCCCCCGGGACAGCGAGTACTTGATCGACGCCTTCCTGGACCAGGTGCGAAGGGGCGCGGGGCTGAAAGCCGGTCCGGCGCTCGTACCCCCGGACCCGGGGCGTACCGCCCGGATCGCGGTCGCCGCGTCGGAGGCCACGGCGTGAGCGGATACAAGAAAATCCTCCTTTTAGGCTCCGGAGGCCTCAAGATCGGGCAGGCCGGGGAGTTCGACTACTCGGGAAGCCAGGCCCTCAAGGCCCTCCGGGAGGAGGGGATAGCCTCGGTCCTCATCAACCCCAACATCGCCACGATACAGACCAGCGAGGGGATGGCGGATTCCACCTATTTCCTCCCGGTTACCCCGGAGTACGTCCGCAGGGTGATCGAAAAGGAGAGGCCGGACGGGATACTCCTTTCCTTCGGGGGCCAGACGGCCCTGAACTGCGGGCTGGATCTGGACCGGGACGGGACCCTGGCGGAGTTCGGGGTGGAGGTCCTGGGCACCCCGGTGCGGGCCATCGAGGAGACCGAGGACCGTGACCTCTTCGCCCGGAAGCTGGGGGAGATCGGGGTCAAGACCCCCCGGAGCGCGGCGGTCCGGGACGTCGGAGCGGCTCGGAAGGCCGCCGCCGGCATAGGCTATCCCGTGATGGTGCGGGCCGCCTACGCCTTGGGGGGCTCCGGCTCCGGCATCTGCCGGGACGAGGCCGAGCTTGCCGACCGCTGCGAGAAGTCCTTCGCCGTTTCCCCCCAGGTCCTCGTGGAGGAGTGGCTGGGCGGGTGGAAGGAGATCGAGTACGAGGTGGTCCGGGACCGCCACGACAACTGCGTCGCCGTCTGCAACATGGAGAACTTCGAT
>CAYTYG010000477.1:0-2019 GCA_964441515.1 uncultured Treponema sp. | reverse complement strand
TGCCTCAGGGGGACCCCCGCGATGGCGGACAGGAGGGCGTAGACCGCCGTGGAGGACGCGGAGTCCCCCTCGATGGCGGTGTAGGACTGTTCGAAGCAGATGGAGGCGCTCACCATGAGGGGGAAGCCCCGGGCGTAGCGGCTCCGCAGGAAGCCCTCCACGATGAGCACGGCCTTGTCGTAGATCTCCCCGGAAAGCCCGGACTCGCCCTCGATGTTCACGACCCCGCTCTCCCCGGGGGAGACCTGGGCCGAGATGACCGCCGGCAGGCCGAAGGCGTAGTAGCCGCGGTCGTGCACCGCCAGGCCGTTCACCCGCCCCACGGCGGTCCCGGATACCTGGAGGATGATCTCCCCGGAGGCGATCATCTCCTCGACCTTCTCCTCCGGCATGTTCGCCAGGTAGGCGCGGGCGTCGACGGCCGTGGTCACGGACCCCGCGTCCATGGCCGTCCTCCCGGCCCGGCCGGCGTGCCAGGAGGCTTCCCGCAGGAGGTCCGCCACGAGGCTGAAACGGGTGGAAAGGCGGTTGCGGTACTCCGAGAGGCGCACCCCGTACTCCACGACCGCGGCTATGGCGTCCGGCTCCGCGGGCAGAAGGCCTTCTTCCCGTATGATCTTCCGGATGAAGGAGATGTATTCCCGGGTGGTCTCGTCGTTCCGGGTCATGGCGGAGTCGAATTCGGCGTAGACCTTGAAGAGCTTCTGGAAGTCCGGGTCCACGGCGTAGATGGCGTCGTAGGTCATCGCTCCGCCCATCAGGACGACCTTCACGTCCACCTCCGAAGCCTGGGGTTTCGCGGGGGCCCCGGCGTGGCCGAAGGGGCCGGGGGCGGGCAGGATCTCCACGCCCCCGGTCTGGAGGACGCGCTTCAGGAAGAGCCAGGATTCCTCGTCCTGGACTACATCCTCCGCGCGGAGGAGCAGGAACCCGCCGTTGGCGCGGTGGAAGGCCCCGGGGCGTATCTTCAGGTAGGAGGCGTAGGTGTCCCCACGGTCGTTCGGCTGGGGATCCACGAAGCCGAAGAGGTTCACCGAGGAGGGGTGGTTCTCCAGGATGACGGGGGCCCGATCGGCCTGGCCGTTGTCCACCAGGATATTGAGGCCGTAGCGCGCGAGGGGGGGCGGGGAGTTCCGGGCGCCCGGGGGCGGGGACTCCGGGTCGGCCAGGAAGAGCCGGAGGTGGGCCAGGAGATCCTTCTCCAGCTCCCCGACCCAGGTTCGTATCTTCCGATCGGGGTAGCGCTTCCGGAGGAGCTCCGTCTCGGCGAGGACGAAGGGTTTCAGGGCTTCGTGGCGCAGGGACTCCAGTCGCCGCTCCAGGTCAACCCGACCCCTCCGAAGCTCCGCGAAGAGCTTGCGAAGCCGGTCCATGTACTCATGGTATTGGGCCCGGATCCGGTTCCACTCCTCCTCGGCCAGGGCGCCCTCCGCCTTTTTGGCCTGGAGGGCGTCGAAGGTGGTCGGTTCGCCCTCCCGGAGGGGCACGATGTCCGTGTTCGTGGCGCCCTCCTCGTCCTGGGATTGGATGATCCGGAAGCTCTGGGAGGCCAGCTCGGCCTCGAACTCGGAGAGGCGCTTGGCTTCCCGGGCCTCCACCTCCGCGGTGGCCGCGTCCAGGCGGCGCTTGAAGTCCGCGCTCTCGGTTTGAAGGCGGACGAGCTTTTTCATGTTCTCCACCAGGGCGTGGAGGTCCTTCTTGAAGGCCCGGGCGTGTCCCCGTGGGAAGGAAAGGGCCCGGGGCTCTCGGGGGGAGCGGTAATTGTAGGCGTAGGCCAGGTCTCGGAGGGTTTCCGGGCCCCCGCGACGAAGATGTTGTACCCCTTGGCGCGGATCCCCGTGCCCATCAGGAGGGCTTCCAGGGCGCGGGGCTGGCCGATGACGGCCTTGCCCCAGTCTCCCTCCTCCAGGCGGCCCAGATCCTCCGGGGTGATGGAGAAGGATATCTCGGACAGCGGCAGCTCGAAGCGGCTCGTGTTCACTTGTTGTGCTCGAGCATGGCGGATACGGGGACTATCTC
>CAYTYG010000476.1:0-2021 GCA_964441515.1 uncultured Treponema sp. | reverse complement strand
TCCCTCCAGGCAAGCAGATCCATGCCCTCCCGGGCCGCGAGGTACTCCACGAGGGCCGTAGCCGTTTTGCGGAGGGCGGGCTCCCGGGGAAGGAAGAACATCCCGACGGCGTAGGGAAGCCCGTCGATCGCCTCCGGGAAAGACAGCGGGAGGCCCGGAAGAGGCACTCCCATGCGGGAACGGAAGAAGGCGTCGGGGATCCTGCATAAAAGCCCGGCGCCGTCCCCCGAGCGGGCGTCCCCCGTTACGGCCCCCCGATGCTCCAGGTTAGCAAGGATCGTAAGGGCGTCCGTGACGATCCCATGGCCGGATCGGCCGTCCAGGTTCGCGACGAGACCGATGCCGCAGGAATCGTGTTCCTGGGAAGGATCGTAGAGCCCTTGTCGTCCGTGCATCTCAGCCTCCGGCCCCGGCAGCCCGTCCATCCGGCAGAGCCGTAAACGGCGCATCGGGGTTTCTATGGATAGCTACAGAGAATAGACGGGCCGCCGATTCCGCCTCAACGGTTTACAAGGTCAATTTCCGAAATCGGACACGAATCCTTCCCCGCGCGGGTCCGCCGCGGCCGGGGTTCCGCTACCGCCGGGAGACGCCGGCGGCCTTCTTCTCCAAGGAACGGTTGCGCACCCACAGGACCGCGTCGCAGCCGACCATCAGGAAATTGAGGACGTACAGCCAGATCACGAAATCCGGCTTGTAGAAAACCTTGTGCAGAATGCCCGAAAGGTAGCCCGTGACGATGACCAGCAGGAAGGCCAGGCTCTTCCCGCCCGTGCTCTTCGTACGGATCGACTTCAGGATGGAGACGGGCCACGCGGCCCCGAAGCACAACAGCATGATGATCTCGAAAACGCTCATGAGAGCCTCCTTCCCGCACTTCGGGATTCCCCGGAGTCCGAAGGAACCGGTTTCCAGCCGCCGCGCGGAGATATATCCCCCGGGAGAGGATACCAACCGGCGGGCCCCGGGGCTAGCGGTCCCGGGCCCAGCGGTTCCGTTTCAGGGGTCCGAAAAAGACGCCCCCCTCGGCCGACGGCCGGGGAGGGCAAGGGGGATATAGAGGAGAAAAAGGGGCTTACAGACGGAAAAGAAGGTCCTCGTAGGTCGGAAGCGGCCATTCGTCCTTGGAAACGAGCTTTTCCACGGAGTCCACACGGGCTCGCAAGCTGCTCATCTGGGGCACCACCTTCTCCCGGTAGGCCTTGGCTTTTGCGAAGACGTCCTCGGCCTCCTGGGCCTCCGCAAGAACCTTCTCCAGCTTCTCCGTCTCGTCGTAGAGCTCGGAGGTGAGGTCCGCGATGCGCTTCGCCCTCTTTTCCTGCGGAGCGCTCACCGCGCCTATGGCCGCCAAACCGGCGGCCTCCCGGGCCAGGGAGCCGGCGTACGAGGTGACTGCGGGGAATATGGACCGGCGGGCCATGTCGATCATGATCCCCGCCTCGATGTTGATCTGCTTGGAGTACTTCTCCAGGTAGATATGGCAGCGGCTTTCCAGCTCCTCCTTGGTCAGCACTTTGTGCTTCTCGAAGAGATCCACCGTTTCGGGGCTGACCAGGACGGAGAAGGCGTCGACGGAGGAGCGAACGTTCGGCAACCCCCGGCGCTCGGCTTCCTTCACCCACTCCTCGGAGTAGCCGTTGCCGTTGAACACGACCTTCCGGTGCCGGGCGTAGGATTCCTTGACGATGAGCTGGATGGCGGCCGTCGGGTCGACGGCCTTCTCCAGCCGGTCCGCGTACTCGGACAAGACCTGCGCGACGGCCAGGTTGATGTAGGTGTTGGGGGTGGCGACGGACTGGGAGGAGCCCACCATGCGGAACTCGAACTTGTTCCCGGTGAAGGCGAAGGGGCTGGTCCGGTTGCGGTCCGAGAGGTCCATGGGAAGGCTGGGGAGGCTCGTGACGCCCAGCTTGATCTTATCGCCGTTCTTCTGGGATTGGGGCTTCCCGTCCACGATGGAGTCCAGGATCCCGCAGAGCTGGCTACCCAGGAATACCGAGACGATGGCCGGCGGGGCCTCG
>CAYTYG010000475.1:0-2032 GCA_964441515.1 uncultured Treponema sp. | reverse complement strand
TGGCCGGGGGGGAGACGGCGGAGATGCCGGACGTCTACGGACCCGACGACCTGGACCTGGCGGGCTTCTGCGCGGGAATCGCGGAGAAGTCCGAACTCCTGCCCCGGCTGGACCGGATCGAGGCCGGGGACGCGGTCCTGGGCCTTCCATCCTCGGGCGTCCACTCCAACGGGCTGTCCCTGGCGCGCAAGTGCGTGGACCCGGGGGACACGGCGGCCTGGGAGGAGCTCCTCGTCCCCACGCGGATCTATGTCCGGGAGCTGCGGGCCCTGCGCTCCACGGGCATGCTCCTGGCCGCGGCCCACATCACCGGCTCGGGCCTGGAGGCGAACTTCGAGCGGGTTATCCCGAAAGCCCTGCGTCCGCGCTTCTCCTGGGACTGGCCGCGCCCTTCTGTCTTCGACCGCATCCGGGAAGGGGGTAAGGTCCCGGAGGAGGAGATGCGCCGGGTCTTCAACCTGGGCGTGGGCATAGCCTTCGTGGTAAAGAAGGCGGACGCCGGGGCGGCCCTCGCCTTCTGCCGGGAAAAGGGGATAGCCTGCTTCCCCATGGGAGAGCTGGTCCGTGCCTAGGCTGGCCGTCCTGGCCAGCGGATCCGGCTCCAACTTCGAGACCCTGGCCCGGGCCCTGGAGCCCACGGAGCACGATTGCGTCCTCCTTGTTTGCGACAGGAAGGACGCGGGGGCCCTGGCCCGGGCGGAGAGGCTCGGCGTGCCCCGGGCCGTCGTATCCTACGCGGGCAGGCTTCGCGGGCAGGCCGAGGCGGAGATCGAGTCCCTCCTTGCCGGATCCGGGGCCGATCTGGTGGCCCTGGCGGGCTTCCTGCGCGTCCTGTCCCCGTCCTTCGTCCGCCGCCGCGCGGGCCGCATCCTGAACATCCACCCCGCCCTGCTACCCGCCTACCCGGGGCTGGACGCCCTCCGCAGGGCCTGGGACGCGGGGGAGGAGTCCTTCGGGGTCACCGTTCACTTGGTGGACGAGGGCTTGGACACGGGGCCGATACTGCGGCAGGAAAAGCTTCGCCGCAGGCCCGGGGAGGGGTTCGAGGACCTGGAGGCCCGGGTCCACGCCCTGGAGCACGAACTCTACACCGACATCGTCCTGCGCCTCCTGGACGGGATGTCCCGATCGGGCGGCGGGAACGGGGGGCTGGTATGAACATCCTGGTTGTCGGCTCCGGGGCCCGGGAGCACGCCCTGGCCCGGAGGCTCGCCTCCGAGGGGAACCGGGTCTTCTGCGCCCCCGGAAACGCGGGCACCGCCGGGGCCGCGGAGAACCTCGAGGCCGACCCGGGAAATCCCGCGGCCATGGTCTCGGCCTGCCGGTCGGTCCGGGCGTCCCTGGTCGTCATAGGACCGGAGAATCCCCTGGCGGACGGCCTGGGGGACGCCCTCCGCGGGGCCGGGTATCCCGTCTTCGGCCCCGGCGCCCGGGCCGCCCTCCTGGAATCCAGCAAGGACTTCGCCCGGGCCTTCGCGGAGCGCTGGGGGGTGCCCAGGGCCCGCACCGAGGTCCTCCGGGACGAGGCCGGCCTGCGGCGCTACCTGGATGCGACGTCCGGAAAGCGCGTCCTCAAGAAGAGCGGGCTGGCCGCGGGCAAGGGCGTCCTGGAGTCCTCGGACGAGGGGGAGCTCCTGGCCTTCGGCTCCTCGGTACTTCGCGGCGACGTCCTTTTGGCGGAGGAATTCCTTGCCGGGAGGGAGCTCTCGGTCTTCGCGGTGAGCGACGGCGCCCGGCGCGTCCTCCTCCCGGCCTGCGCGGACCACAAGAAGCCTTTCCCCGGAAACAAGGGGCCCAACACCGGGGGCATGGGGGCCCTTTGCCCCGTCCCCTTCGCGACGGGGGAACTCCTCGGGCGGGTCGAGACGGAGATCGTGGAGCCCACTTTCCGAGGGTTGGCCGCGGAGGGCCTGGACTACCCGGGGGTCCTCTTCTTCGGGATCATGGCGACGGAGTCGGGCCCCCGGCTCCTGGAGTACAACGTCCGCTTCGGGGACCCGGAGACCCAGTCCCTGGCCGCGGTCCTGGGGGG
>CAYTYG010000474.1:0-2034 GCA_964441515.1 uncultured Treponema sp. | reverse complement strand
GCGTTGCAGACCTCGAAGAGGGTGTCCGCGGCCTTCACCAGGCCGGGGTTCTTGGAGTCCTTCACGAAGGAGATTCCGAGCCCGAACACGACGGCGAAGAAAATGATGGGCAGGACGTCCCCCTTGGCCAGGGACTCGATGGGATTGGTCGGCACGATGTTAAGCAGGATCTGGGCTAGGGGCTGGGAAGCGGCTGCTTTCCCTTTTACCGCGGCGTCCCCCACGATGTTGAAGCCCGCCCCGGGCTGGAAGATGTTCGCCAGGATCAGGCCGATCAGAACGGCGAACGCGGAGGTGAGAAGGTAGTACACGATGATCTTGACCCCCACGCGCCCCAGCCGGGAGGGGGCGATGCTCGCGGATCCCGTGACGAGGGAAAAAAGGATCACCGGTACCACGATCATCTTCAGGAGCCGTATGAAGAGGTCGCCGAAGAACTTGACGCCGGCCACGTAGGGCTTCACGGCGCCGGGCATGAAGCCCAGGATGATGCCGACGACAGCCCCCAGGACTAGGCCGATCAGGATGCGCGTCAGCAGGTTGGTCCCGAAATACCAGCCCATCGCGCCGCCTTTCTTGACTTGATCGGAACTCATGTAAGCCTCCGTTACTTTGAGGATGGTCCGGCGGTTCCGGGGCGGAAGACCGGACGATATCATTCTCCAGTGTAGACCCTGTTTCCCCGGACCGATATGCACCAAAGGCTGTATATTCCGGAGTCTTTCCCGCCGTGCCGGCCCCGGGGTACACCCTTGGGACCATGCGGAGCAGCGGGATCTTTCCCGGGAAGGAGAGTGCTGACGGATAAACCGTGCGAAATTTATTGACAGAAAGCCCGCGCAGAATTACACTCTCCCCCAGTGTTCCTGTGAGTTAGTGTAAATCCATAGTCACTTTCAACCTTCATATGGAATACCCTGATGGAAATAAAACTATCCCGGCTGGGGAGAGTTGCCATACTGGCGTCCTTGACGGACGAGGCCGAGGAGCCGGAGATCAAACTCCAGATGGCGAATTCGGGCTACAAGCTCGCAATCACCTTCGTGTCGGGCCTTTCCAATGAGATACGCACCAGTTTCGTTAAAGCTGTTATAGCGTGCGCCGTAAAAAACGAGATCATCGAGAAAACCCCGGGACAGATACACGCGGTCCTGCACGCCGCCCTGGACGCCTTCACGGGGGTCGTTCACGCGGTGCCCGCGGACGCCAGCCTTAAGCTCAAGGTAGCCATCGTAACCGACACCAACTGGGTGGCCGTGGCCATCTACGGGGATTCCGCATTCTATCCGCTTACGAACCACGAACGTTCCGGTCTGGGCGTGATGCATCTGCGCTGACGGGAACGGAGGGGAGCGGGATTGGAGGAATAAGCTCGGCAGGGATTCTTCGTATGTGTGTTTGTGCATAAGTGTTTGCGAAGAAATCGAGGACAGGTTCATCCCGTTCCGGAGACCCGGGAACGGTTTCGCACACTAACGGAGGATTCCAGATGGCTAAAGCCCTAGAGGGAATAACCGTCGTCGATCTGAGCCACGTTCTGGCCGCGCCGTTTTGTACTATGATCCTTGCGGATCTGGGCGCGGACGTCATTAAAGTGGAGCCGCCCATAGGGGACGATTCGCGGGCCTTTGGCCCCTTCGTCCCGGAGAAGGAAGACGCGGGGAAAAAGCAGAGCGGCTATTTCATAAGCATCAACAGGAACAAGAAAAGCGTCTGTATCGACCTGAAGTCGGAGAACGGCAAACGGATTCTCGCCCAGATGGTCGGCAAGGCGGACATCGTCGTTGAGAACTACAGGCCTACGACGATGCGGAAGCTGGGCTTCGGGTTTGACGAGCTTAAGAAGCTGAACCCCGCCGTTATTTATTGCTCGATCTGCGGGTTCGGTCAGGACGCTTTGCCGGAGTACGCGGAGCAGCCCGCCTACGACATGGTCGCCCAGGCCTGCAGCGGACTCATGAGCATTACGGGGCCGCTGGGCGGCCCCCCGGTGCGCGTGGGATCGTCGATGGGCGACATAATCGCCGGACACCA
>CAYTYG010000473.1:0-2042 GCA_964441515.1 uncultured Treponema sp. | reverse complement strand
GGTCTTGCCCGTGCCGGTCTGGGCCACCCCCAGGAGGTCGCGTCCGGCCAGGAGGCTGGGTATGGACTTTTCCTGGATGGGGGTCGGGGCCGCGTAGCCCTCCTCCTGGAGGGTCTTCAGCAGGGGCTCGATGAGGCCTAGGGATCGGAAACTCGCTTCTTGCATGGAAATCCTTTACTCAAGAGTTCGTGGGTTGTGAATGGTCAACGAAGAATCGCGAAGGTTGGAAGGGCCTGCGTCCCGATGGGGGACCGGCCGCGGGCGGCGCTTCAGGATTCGGCTGCCATGTCCGAAACCGCCCCCGATGCGCATGCGCGGCGGAAGGCGGCAAGTCGGCGCCGATGTTTTTCAATCCCGGCCGCGCATCGGCGGCACGACCGGTTTCCGGACTATAGCAGAAAACGCCCGTCTGGGATAGGGGGTCCGGGGGATTCCGCCTAGCGGGATTCCCCGGGAACCCGGGGCAGGAACTGGGGTTTGCCGTTCCCCGGGTGTTCCCGGATCAGAAGCCCGGCACGGTAGGCCCTCTCCACGGCCTCCTCGGTGAGGACGTCCCCGGCGGGGCCCGCGGGCAGGAGCCGCCCCTCCGCCAGCAGGGCCACCCGGTCCGCCCAGAGGGAAGCCAGGTTGAGGTCGTGCATCGTGGCGAGCACCGCGGTCCCTTTCCGGGCCAGGCCCCGGAGGAGTCCCAGGACCTCGGCCTGGTGCCGGGCGTCCAGGTGGGCCTCCGGCTCGTCGGCCAGGAGGACGGGCGCCTGCTGCGCCAGGGCGCGGGCTATGAGAAGGCGGCGGAATTCCCCCCCCGAGAGCTCCGCGGCAAGGCGTTCCGAATCCCCGGCCAGCCCCACGGACTCAAGCGCGGCCGCCACGATTTGCCGGTCCTCCCCGGTCTCCGGGGAAAACCACCCCAGGCGGGCGAAACGGCCGGCCATGGCGGTCCGGAAGACCGTATACCCGGGGACGGGTAACTCCATCTGGGCCACGAAGGCCGACCGGCGGGCCCGCTCCCGGGGGGTCAGGGACGGGACGGGACGGTCGGCCAGAAACGCGCCCCCGGACAGGGGCCGGAGAAGCCCCGCCAGGGTTCGGAGCAGGGTGGTCTTCCCGGAGCCGTTGGGCCCAACGAGCACGGTGAAGCTCCCCGGTGGGACTTCCAGGTCCGCGTCCCTCAGGACGGGCGTTCCGCGATAGCCGCAGGCCAGCCCCCGGGCGGCCAGGGGTACCGGGTTCATCGATGTCCCCCGTCCCGGCGGGCCAGGAGGAACAGGAAGAAGGGGGCCCCCGCGAAGGCCGTGAGAACCCCGACCGGGAGTTCCAGGGGAGCCATGACAGAACGAGCAAGAGCGTCCGCCGCGATAAGAAGTACGGCCCCGGCGCAGGCTGCCGCGGGAAGGAGCCGCCGGTGAGCCGGGCCGAAAACGAGCCGGGCCGCGTGGGGCGCCACGAGCCCCACGAACCCCACGATCCCCCCCGCAGCTACGGCGGCCGCGGTCCCCAGGGCCGCAGCGGAGACCGCCGCCGCCCGGAGGACCCGCAGGTCCAGGCCCAGGGTCCGGGCGTTGTCCTCTCCCAGGGCCAGGACGTCCAGGGGGCGGGCCAGAACGAAGGCCGCCGCCGCGGTCAAGACCGCCAGGGGCGCCAGGACCGCCAGATCCCCCCAGCCCCGTCCGTTGAAGCTTCCCAGGAGCCAGAAATACACGGTATGGAGATCCCTCTCCCGCAGGCTCACCAGGAGCGTCACGCCGGAGGAACAGACCGCGCTGACCGCGGTCCCGGCCAGGAGGATGGCCGTCGTGGAGCCCGTCCGGGCCGTGGACTTGGCCGCGGCCCCGGCGAGGGCGACTGCGCCCAGGGCTCCCAAAAAGGCCCCCAGGGAGGCCGAGCCGGGGGTTCGGATAAAGACCAGGGCCAGGGCCGCCCCCAGGGACGCTCCGGAGGACGCACCGAGGATATAGGGGTCGGCCAAGGGGTTCCGGAACAGCCCCTGGAGCAAGGCCCCGGACAAGGCCAGGACCGCCCCCGCCGCCCCGGCAACCAGGGTA
>CAYTYG010000472.1:0-2045 GCA_964441515.1 uncultured Treponema sp. | reverse complement strand
GAGGTTCTTGAGCTCCGTCCGCGACGAGGAGGCTATGGCGGCCAGGGGGGTGTTGAGCTCGTGGGCAATGCCGGCCACGAGCCTGCCTAGGGCCGCCAGTTTCTCGGATATGATGATTTTTCCCTGGGCGGCCTGCAGATAGTCCATGGCCCTGGCAAGCCCGTCGTTCGCGGCCTTCAGCTCCCGGTTCGCCCGCTCCAGGTCCTCGGTGCGCTCGGCCACCTTGCGCTCCAGGTCGGCGTTCAGAACGCGGAGCCGCTCCTCGGCCTGCTTGAGGGGAGTGATGTCCACGAGGATCGTGACGAAGGCCGGCTCGTCCTTATGCTCGAAGGGCCGCGCGGAGATCAGGAATATCTTCCGCCTACCCCGACGGTCCACGGTCTGGCTCTGGATCCTGTCGACGACGCGGCCTTCCCGCATGGCCTTCAGCATCTCGATTTCCTCGTCCACCCTGCCCAGGGTCACGAAATCCGACACCCGGCGCCCGATCAGCTCCGAAAGATCCTTCAGCCCCAGGCTTTCCAGGAGGCTGCTGTTTCCGCCCAGAAAGCGTCCGTCCAAGGCGCTGTTGATGGCGATGGAATAAGGGGCGGCGTCGAGGACGGCCCGGAGGGCCTCCTCGCTCCTGCGGAGGGCGGCCTCGGCCCTCTTCCTGCCGGTGATATCCATGAACGTGGCGATCGTGCCGAGGAATCGGCCTTCGCCGTCCTGGAAAGGCACCCCCGATACATAGAGGTCGTGCTTGGTCCCGTCCAGGGCGGTGAGCGTGGCCTCGTAGCTGGTTGTGAGGCCGGCCGCCCGGTCGCGGTAGGCCTGCTTGGCCGTCTCCCGGGACTCGCCCTCGAAGAAGGACCGGAACCGGCGTTCCCCGACGTCCTCCGGATTCGCGCAGCCGAGTATCCTGCACATTGTGGGATTCGCGTAGATGGTGCGGCCGTCCTTGTCCACCTGCCAGATGCCCGTATTGGCCACCTCGGTCAGGGCCCGGAATTTCTCCAGGCTCTCCTCCAGCGCCTTCTCCACGCGCTTCCGCTCCGTGATGTCCAGGAAGCTCGCCAGGACGGAGCCGTCCACGATGTTGGCGCCGACGAGGTAGATCCCGCTGGTGCCGTCCTTGCGCCGCACGGAGAACTCCCCCGCGATGACCTCGTTCCCGGTGTCGGCCGAGCGTCGGACCGCCGCGGCCCAGGTTTCCCGCACGGCGCCGCGATAATCCGGATCGGGATACGCCAGCTCCCACCAGCGCTCCATGTTCGGAAGATCCTCGGGCAGGTAGCCGAAATCCGCCGTGAACTTGAGGTTGACCGCTTCCATCTCGCCGTCCCCCGTGACGGTGGCGAAGGCTACGGGCGCCCTGTCGAAGTAGAGGCGGTAGCGATCCGGGGAGGGGGCGGGGTTCAGGGGCATAGTATCAGTATGGAAGAAAGAGCGGGAGTGTCAAACGAGGCGGGATACCCGGGTTTCGGTCGAAATCCGTTCATTCCGTCAGCTCGAGCCACGTCCGGACCAGGTCGTCCTTTCTACGGCTTCCATGCAAATCCAGAAGGCTCTCTACCTCCGTCCAGGGATAATCCGCGGGAAAAACCTCCGCGGGGAAGGGAGGTTCCCGGATGAAACAGATCCGGTAATGAACCGCCCCGGAATACAGGAACCTCAGGAAAAAGGCCTTGCGAGAAAAACCGTCCGCGGACAGAAACCTCTCCAGGTCGCCTCCGAACCTGCGCAGCTCCTCGATCCGCGCGTCCAGGCCGAAGCCGAGGCGCAGGCGCCGGACGACGGCCGCCCCGGGAGGGTCTCCGCTTCGGAATATATAACAATGGTCGTCCAACCCAGCCTCCGCCAGCTCCGCCTCTATTCCGGCCGTCTCCATCCAGCCGTTGATCCACGCGTTCCGGGCGAAGGGGTGGAAACCGAACCACGAGAGAATTTCCCGGACCCGGCGGCGCTCCTTCCCATGCTCCGTATGGAACCCGGAAACGGCGATCGTGAAGCCCGGCGGCCGGTTCTTCCTTCCCTCCATGGCCTGGTATATATCCTTGCCCATC
>CAYTYG010000471.1:0-2047 GCA_964441515.1 uncultured Treponema sp. | reverse complement strand
GGCCTGTTTTTTCGTTCCAACGAAGAGAACGCTCTTGCCGGAAGCCACGCATTTCCGGACAGCCTCGTAGGCTTCCTTGATGGATTGAATCGTCTTCTGCAGATCGATTATATGGATTCCATTGCGTTCCGCGAAGATGAATTTCTTCATCCGCGGATCCCAGCGCTTCACCTGGTGTCCGAAATGGACGCCAGACTCAAGCAGGTTTTTCATCGTGACGACGGCCAAGCGGTCCTCCTAATGACGGCCGTACTTTGTACGGCCCCCTTCTCTGTTTCTCGTCGCGGAATATCGCGACGGAGGATTCCGGGGGCAGGGAAGCCGCAGCCTCCGTCCCGCCCGGGCGGTTACCGTGTTCGGTAACCGCTTTGCCGTAGAATGACATAAAACGTCCGGAGAGGCAAGCCCACCACGCAGGTATAGGACCCGGAAATCCTCTCCACGAGGAACGCGGCCCTGTCCTGTATCCTATAGGCCCCCGCGGCTCCCCGCCACTCGTCGGACTCCAGATAATCCCCGATGTCAGCCTCGGAAAGACGCGCAAACCGCACTTTTGTTACCGAGGTCGCTTTCCAGGATCGGCCGGAAAGCCGGTCCGAAAAGGCCAGGCCGGTAGCCACGATATGGGTCCTGCCGGAAAGGAGTCGAAGGTACTCCCGGGCGCGGTCGCGGTTCCCCGGCTTTCCGAGCACGCGATTCCCCAGGGCGACAAGGGTATCCGCCGCGAGTATCCAGCGGGGATCCCCATCCCGGGCCGCGGAAAGGGCCGCTTCCGCCTTGTCCCAGGCCAACTGTCGGACTCGGCTGCGGACGGGGAGGCTGTCCCGAAGGGTCTCGTCCGTATCCACGGGCCGTACGAGGACAGGAAAACCGTGGGACTCCAAGAGTTCCTTGCGGCGAGGGGATGCGGATGCGAGCAGTATTGTATCCATGAATAAAACAGGGGCTTTCAGAAAGCCTGCGCCCCTGAAAGCCCCCCCATTGAGCGATACGGGATTTGAACCCATGACCTTCGGCTCCGGAGGCCGACGCTCTATCCAGCTGAGCTAATCGCTCGGAGCCATCCTACGTCGGATGCTTTCGGCATGTCAAGGGAAGGCGGTGTTGCTCCTTCCCTTGAACGCTACTTGCCGCCCGAGGAGCCGACGCTCATCTTGCGCAGTTTGTCCAGAAGCTGGCGGGCCTTTTGCTTCACCGGTAGGATGTAATTCCCGTCCGCGATCCGGAGAACCGTGCGGATGATGGAGGGATCCTTAAGGCCGCCGTTGGCGTCCGCAATCCGCTCGATAGCCACGAGGGTCTCGAAGGCGAGACTGTTGTCCGGCTGCAGGATGTCGTACTTGTTGACGATGAAGGCTATGGTCTGGGTCACTTCCTCGTTCTCGTTCATCCCGATCCGGCCCAGGGAACGTATCGCGGCGCTGATCACCATGGGTTCGCGGTCCGAGAGGGCGACCCGAACGAGGGCATCCTTGGCTTCCACGGTGGGGAAATCCCCGAGGTATTCGCAGGCCTTGGCCCGGACGTCCGGGAAATCGTTGATGACGCGCCCGGTGCCGGCCTCCCGGGCCACGATCATGCTGGATTCCAGGGCTAAGTACTCCAGCGACTTGCGGATATCTTCGTTTGTTCTTCCCTCGTCGATGGACTGCTTGATGTACTGGAGCGCGAGGAGCTTCAGATCCCTCGTCTCGGCACGGGCTTGCTCGCGGATGATCATCGTCTCCAAGGATTCCTGGAGATAGGCCTCTTCCACGGTCTTTTCCCCGGAATCCGCTGTCTGGGCGGCGGCGCCCGCAAGGACGACCGCAAGAAACGCGGCTACGGCCGCCGAACGCATTGAACGCATCGTTACCTCCCGGTACCAATTTCCCACGATTCGCCGACTTTTTCAAGGTAATAATAGACTTGCCGGTCGCCGGACGGCGCTACGGTTACGGCCTTGACCTGAACGGGGCTTGTAAATTCAATGTCGTCCACCCGGACGCTCTGGCGGGAAGGATAGACGACATGCAGGAAGTAATCCTTTAGGTTCTTAAGAACGATG
>CAYTYG010000470.1:0-2069 GCA_964441515.1 uncultured Treponema sp. | reverse complement strand
GTAACTTCAACATCATCCGGGAGATCGAGGACCAGACCTGGGAGGACATCCTGGCCGGCAAGATCTCCGTCAAGGACGGCCTGGACAAGATGGTCCGGGACGGCAACGCCAAGCTGCGGGAGTTCGAGCGGCTGTACAAGTAGATTCCGTACCCGCGTCCGGGTTACCGCCCGGACGCGCCGGGGCCGCCCTCCCGGCGGCCCTGAAATCCATCCAAAGCGTCGGGAATAAAAATGGCGAAGCAATACGAATTCCGGGTCCGGGGGCTGCCGTACCTCCTGGTCCTGCCCCAGATGGTGATCGTGTTCGTGTTTTTCTTCTGGCCCTCCGCCCAGGCCATCTGGCAGTCCTTCTTCCTGCAGGACCCCTTCGGGGGGCGCTACATCTTCGTGGGACTGGAGAACTACACGCGGCTTTTCACGGACGAATCGTACGCCTACTGGGATTCCTTCCTGGTTTCCGTGGTCTTCGCCGTTTCGGTCACGCTCCTTTCCATGGTCTCCTCCCTCTTCCTGGCCGTGCAGGCGAACAAGAAGATCCGCATGGCCCCCTTCTACAAAACCATGATGGTATGGCCCTACGCGGTGGCCACCCTTATCTCCGGAGTGCTGTGGCTGTTCATGTTCAATCCGAACGTGGGGGTCGTGGCGTGGTTCTTGAAGCACCGGCTGGGCATCGAGTGGCAGCACCTGTTGAACACGGGCCAGGCCCTGGTCCTGCTCACCCTGTCGGCCAGCTGGAGGCAGATCTCCTATAACTTCGTCTTCTTCCTGGCGGGGCTTCAGAGCGTGCCGGTCGATTTCGTCGAGGCCGCGGCCATAGACGGCGCGGGCCCCGCCCTCCGGTTCTGGAAGATCATCTTCCCCATCCTCTCCCCCACCACCTTCTACCTCCTGGTCATGAACCTCGTGTACGGCTTCTTCGAGACCTTCCCCATCGTCCACCAGGTGACCGCCGGGGGACCGGGACAGTCCACGTCCATCCTGGTCTACAAGGTCTGGAGGGACGGCGTCGTCAACCTGGACCTGGGGGGTTCCTCCGCGCAGTCCGTGATCCTGATGATCCTGGTCATCGGCCTCACCGTAATCCAGTTCCGCTTCCTAGAGCGGCGCGTCAACTACTGAAAGGGGAGCCTCCATGACCGAGCATTCCCGGCTGAAGCGGGCCCTGCCCCACGTGTGGCTCTGGCTCGCCGTCATCATCGTACTGTTCCCGATATGGCTCGTGTTCACGGCCTCCACCCGCACGAACCAGGAGATACTCTCCGCGCCCATGCCCATAGTCCCCGGGCCGCACTTCCTCGAGAACTACGGCCGCGCCGTGTCGGAGGGGGCCCAGAACATGGGGGCCTCGGCCTTCAGCATGATGAAGAACTCCTTCATCATGGCCATGGGCATCGCGGTGGGCAAGATCGTGGTGTCCCTGCTGGCCGCCTACGCCATCGTCTTCTTCGAATTCAAGCTCCGGGCCTTCTGCTTCTGGAGCATCTTCATAACCCTCATGCTTCCCGTGGAAGTGCGCATCATGCCCACCTACAAGGTCATAGCGGACCTGGGACTCCTCAACACCTACGCGGGGCTCATCCTGCCCATGATCGTGTCCGCCACGGCGGTGTTCCTGTTCCGGCAGTTCTTCCTCTCCGTCCCTAGGGAGATCGCGGAGGCCTCCCAGATAGACGGCGCGCACTCCATGCAGTTCTTCGCCCGCATCCTGGTGCCCATGACCCGCACGCCCATAGCCGCCATGTTCGTGATCCAGTTCATCTACGGCTGGAACCAGTACCTCTGGCCCCTCCTGATCACCACCAAGGAGGAGTACTACACCCTGCTCATCGGCATAAACCGCATGCTCCAGGGCGCGGACGTCCTGATCGAGTGGCAGATCGTCATGGCCACGACGTTCCTGGCCATGCTGCCGCCGGCCCTGGTGGTGGTGGTGATGCAGAAGCAGTTCATCAGCGGGATGACGGACACGGAGAAGTAGCCATCCGGGGAAGAAACCCTTTCGTTTCGAGCAAAAGGGTTTCTTCCCCGGCCTTGAGGAAGACGAAGAAGAGACCTGCGACAAGG
>CAYTYG010000469.1:1960-2079 GCA_964441515.1 uncultured Treponema sp. | reverse complement strand
GAGCCGTTTTCCGAGAAGCCTTCCGGGGGAAGCTTGTATTATTTCAAGAACGCATCCCGGAAGCCGAGGGACTTCACCCGAACAAGGGTAACGCCGGATTCATCCCTCGCCAGGGGGCC
>CAYTYG010000469.1:0-1950 GCA_964441515.1 uncultured Treponema sp. | reverse complement strand
AACAATTTATAGAGGGTTCCTGTTCCCGACTTCACGGTCTCTATCACAACCGGAAAACTTCCGTCCAACCGTCGAGCCGCCGCATTGAGGGAAGAGGAAGTACGAAAGGCTCCGATCTGAATATAGTACTTTCCGGACTCCCGGGAAGACGCTGCGGTCTTAGGCTCGCGGGGCGTTTCTTTGGATGCAAGGGGAACCGTCCCAACCGCGGACGCCTCCGGCGGCCTTTCCTCCGCCGGTTCCATGGATAGAAGCACCTCGGAATCCGTCTTCCCTTGGGGAACCGTGGATTCCGTTCCGCCGGAAGGGGGCTCCTCCTCCTGGACGAGGAGTGCCGTCTCAACCGCGGCGGCGGGCTCCTCCAGAGACACTTCGGGCTCCCGTTCCTTCTCCGAGGGGCTGATTTCCGCCAGGTAGACGGCCTCCAGCTCGCCGGCTTCCTCCATGCGTATCTCGCAGTCCGCAAGTTCTGCGCTGGGTGGTGCATCCTCCGGCCAGGTTTGCCGGAGAAGGGCCGCTTCCGGCAGTTCGTCGGGGACCAGGGTCGGGTCAGCCAACTCCGCCTCGGGAACGAGACCCAGGGTTTCGGGCTTTTCGAGTCCGTACACGACCGCGTTTCCGTCCTCCGCGGATTCCGGCTCCCGGCTCTCGGGTATTTCCATGTACGCCAGTACTTCCTTTTCCTTTCGGGGAGCGACGTCCGAGCGCACGATGGCTTCCGGCAACGCCAAGGGGGCTTCCCTGGCGGCCGGCTCAGCCTCCGGAACGGTCTCGGCTTCGGTTAGCATGGTATCCGCAGGCTGCGGCTCCTCCGGCTCCGGTTCTGTTTCCGCCAGGATTACGGGAGCGGGAACCTCCGGTTCGGGGGGCGGAGGCGTCTCCTCCGCGGGAGCTTCCGCCGGCGTCTCCTTCGGAACGGACGACTCCGGCTCTCGGGACGCCAGCAGGCTGGGATTGAAATCCGGATCCTTTGTCGGGGAGGAGGGCGTAAGGGCTTCCGTGATATTCCGGGGAGCGGAGACCCGGACCCGGGAAACCATGCCGGGATCCATGGAAAGCGATCGCGCCGCTTCGGGGGAGAGAAGAAGGAATATCCCCGGATTGTCCGATCCCTTCGTGATGATGACGGTGACCGTCTTCCCGTTTTCCAAATTCACGACTTCCACGGCTGTGTTACGAGGGAAGGAATTGCAGGCTCCATAAAAGCCGGAATCCGGGAATTCACCGTACGCGCTCATCATGGCGCTCCCCTCCCAGGAGGAAGCGCCCAACGAGTTCCCGGCGATCAGGATGAGACAGAACGCATACAGCCATCGCTTCATTATTTCTCTCCCGCGGATTCCTTCCGCGCTTCCTTCAGAGGGCCTTGGCCCATAGCTCCGCAAGGGACTGGCCGAATTTCCTGAAATCTTCCTTCCGTTCATCCGGGGTCGACCCGTCGGCGCAGTCGGGAGGCGCCGCCGTACCTTCCGCGATGAGTATACCATCCATCACCCGCACGAGTCGCCAACAGACCGCCTCGGGCGTCACGATATCGGGGTCCGAGGGATGCTGTACGTACCGTATCCAGAGGAGGGCGATGAAGTCCACGTATCCCTCCCGGGCCGATTCGATCCCGTACTTGGGGGATTGAAAGACGCTTCTCTCGACGCGCCCGACCGATTCGTTGGTGGCGATCAGGCCTCGTTCGAAGAGGCAGTCCATACAGCCCGTGAGAACGGCATCCGACAGCTCCGGCGCTTCCTTTCCCCGGAGGTCTTCCAGGACGGCTACGGAGAATGTCTGGCTCCAGGAAGGAAACACAGCTATGCATGTCAATAGAAGAACCGCGCGGTACCGTTTCACCGGATGCTCCTCTCCACCTGCAATTATCGGCGTTTTCCGGGAGGATTTTTACCCCTTTCCCCTCGTTGTGCAGGTTCATCCCGCGTGGTATTGTGCGCCTAGCAG
>CAYTYG010000468.1:376-2085 GCA_964441515.1 uncultured Treponema sp. | reverse complement strand
CCGAATCTTCACTCCCTATTTCACGACCAAGCCGGCGGGAACCGGGCTCGGATTGGCCATCACGGAACGCATCCTTCAGGACCACGGCGGGCGCATACGGTTCGAATCGGAGCCGGGTTCGGGGACGGTGTTCTACGTGGACCTTCCGACGGACGCCTGACGGTACAGGGATCCCGGGGACGCGCCGTCCGCACGCGGAGGAAACCGGCGGAATGAACACGATCCTGGTAATAGACGACGAATCCGCCATCCGAACGGCCGTTCGGGACATCCTCGAGGATGAACGCTACCGCGTCTTCCTGGCGGAGGACGGGATCGTCGGGCTGGGAATCCTGGAGACCGAGCGGGTGGACCTGGTAATCCTGGACGTCCGCCTGCCCCGCATGGGCGGCATGGACGTCCTGAGGGAGATACGCCGCCGCAAGCCCGAGACGGAGGTCCTGGTCGTGTCCGGCCACGGGTCCATCGACATGGCCGTACAGGCCGTGCGCCTGGGCGCCTTCGATTTTATCGAGAAGCCCCTTTCCATCGATCGCCTTCTTACCGCGGTGCGCAACGGGCTCTCCATGGCCAGCCTTAGGGCGGAAAACCGCCGCCTACGGGTCGAGGTGCTCGGGGAGGACGAGATCATCGGGGATTCCGAGGTCATGTGCCAGGTGCGGACGATGGCCGACCAGGCGGCCCGCAGCGACGCCCGGGTCCTCATCTCCGGGGAGAACGGCACCGGCAAGGAGCTGATCGCCCGGCGGATACACCGGGGCTCGGAGCGTTCCCAGGGGCCCTTCGTGGCCGTGAATTGCGCCGCCATCCCGGATACCCTTATCGAGAGCGAACTCTTCGGGCATGAGAAGGGGGCCTTTACGGACGCGGTCTCCCGCCGTGTCGGCAAGTTCGAGGCCGCGGACGGGGGTACCCTCTTCCTGGATGAGATCGGCGATATGAGCCTCTCCGCACAGGCCAAGGTCCTCCGGGCCATCCAGGACATGCGCTTCGAGCGGGTGGGGGGGGAGGAATCCCTGGACGCGGACGTGCGGGTCATGGCGGCCACGAACAAGGACTTGGAGAAGGAGATCGAGGCGGGCCGGTTCCGGGAAGACCTCTACTTCCGGTTGGCCGTGGTCCTGGTGCGCCTTCCTCCCCTGCGGGAGAGGAAGGAGGACATCCCCGCCCTCTGCCGGCGCTTCCTGGCCCCGAAAGGCGGATCCCGGGACGCGGAGCGTTCGGTTTCGCCGGATGGGCTCCGCTTCCTGGCCGAGCAGGAATGGCCCGGGAACATCCGGGAACTCAAGAACCTGATGGAGCGGGTCTCCGTACTCTCGGACGAGCGGGAGATAACCGAAGCCACCGTGCGGAAGTACCTCGGGAACGGCCGGGGAGCCCCGGAGGCGGCCCTCGTGCCCGAGGAATACCGCTCCCTGAGGCTTCTGGAGGCGAAAGAGCGCTTTGAGCGCAACTATCTTGTACAAAAACTTAGGGAAAGCGGATATACTATATCCAAGGCTGCCGAGGCCGCGCGGGTAACCCCCGGCGCCCTCCACGCCAAGATGAGGAAATACGGGATAGAGAGCGGGGAATGAAGGAACTGACGGACCGCCAGAAGGAAGTGTTGGCCTACATTTCCGCCTTCGCCGAGGACCATGCCTATCCCCCCACCATCCGGGAGATAGCCGAACATTTTCATATCTCCGTCAAGGGCGCCTACGATCATG
>CAYTYG010000468.1:0-360 GCA_964441515.1 uncultured Treponema sp. | reverse complement strand
AGGGCACCCTGAGGCTGGGAGAAAACCGCTCCCGGTCCATAGAGGTCCTGTCCCGGGAGCGCTCGGAAGAGAAGTTCGCCGAGGTTCCCCTCCTGGGTACGGTCGCCGCCGGGCGTCCCATCCTTTCGGAGGAAAACCTGGAGGGAACGGTCCGGATCCCCGCCGGCATGCTCCGCTCCCGCCCGGGGTTCGCCCTGCGCGTACGGGGGGACTCCATGCGGGACGCCGGCATTCTGGACGGGGACGTTGCCGTGATCGAGGAGCGCCCGATGGCCGAGAGCGGCGAGATCGTGGTGGCCATGATCGACGACGCGGTCACCTTGAAGCGTTTCCACCGGGAGCGGGGGCGCATCCGGCTTT
>CAYTYG010000467.1:0-2097 GCA_964441515.1 uncultured Treponema sp. | reverse complement strand
GCGTCGTGGAGTTCAACCTGGTCGCCCAGGACCTGGGGGCCTACGGAAAGGACCTTCCCCGGTCGGAGGGCCTCGCGGGCCTGGTGGAGAAAATAACCCGGATTCCCGGCCGTTTCTGGCTCCGGATGCTGTACATCCACCCGGAGCATTTCCCCCGGGACCTGGTTTCCCTCTGCCGCCGGGACCCCCGGGTCCTTCCCTACTTCGATCTTCCCTTTCAGCACGCCTCAGAAAAAATACTACTGGCTATGAATCGTCAAGGATCGGCCGGCGGCTATCTTAAGCTCATAGAGAGAATACGAAAAACCTTGCCTGAGTCCATGATCAGATCCACCATGCTGGTGGGTTTTCCCGGGGAGTCGGAAGAGGACTTTAAAGTTCTCCAGGACTTCCAGCGTGAAGCGGCCCTGGATTGGCTGGGCGTTTTCACCTATTCGCGGGAAGAAGGCACTCCCGCCTATACCATGAAAGCCAGGGTGGCGAAAAAGCTGGCCGAAGCCAGAAAATCCTCGATCGAAGCAGCCCAGGAGCCCATCACCGCCCGACGGCTGCGGCGCTTTATCGGGAAAGAAGTCGAGGTACTGGTGGAAGAGGCTGTGGAAGGTGCCTCGCTCTGCCTTGCCCGAGGCTGGATGCAGGCGCCGGATGTGGACGGCCTGACCCTGGTAAAGGCGAGGCTCGAACCGGGGCAGAGGGCGATGGTGCGAATAAGCGCGGTCAACGGTGTCGATTTTGAAGCAGATCCGCTTGCCGGCGACGGGACCACTACGCCGTGACTGAAAAGGACAGACTGCCCCCCTATCTTGCCTGCCTCAATCCCGAACAGCTGAAGGCGGTCCTCCATGAGGGCAGCCCGCTCTTAATCCTCGCCGGAGCGGGGACGGGCAAGACAAGGGTAATAACCACTAAAATAGCCTATCTGGTACGGGAACGGGGCATCAGCCCCGAATCGATTCTCGCGGTTACCTTTACCAACAAGGCCGCCCGGGAAATGCGGGAACGGGCGGCCCTGCTGGAGGAAGTGAAGGACCGGCTTGGCAAGTCCGCCCTGGGCCTCTCGGGGGGGCAGCAGCAGAGGCTCTGCATAGCCCGCGTCCTGGCCGTGGAGCCCGAGGTCCTTCTCATGGACGAGCCCACCAGCGCCCTGGACCCGATATCCACCGCGAAGATCGAGAGCCTGCTGGACACCCTCAAGAAAAACTATACAATAATCATCGTCACCCATAACATGCAGCAGGCGGGGCGCGTATCCGACAGGGCGGCCTTCTTCCTGACCGGGGAAATGGTGGAATACGCGACGACGAAGGAGCTCTTCTTCAATCCGGGGGACCGGCGGACGGAAAACTACATCTCCGGGAGGTTCGGCTGATGAACGGGCGCATACAGTTCATGGAAGAACAGACGAGGCTGCACCACGACATCCTGGCCATGGGAACCCGCGTGGAGGAGGGCCTGCGCAAAGCCCTGGAGGCCCTCCGTACGGGCAACTCGGAGCTGGCCCGGGAAGTCAAGGCGGGGGACGAGGTGGTCAACGCCCTGCAGACCAAGATCGACGACCAGACGGCCATGCTTATAGCCACCCAGCAGCCCGTGGCGGGGGACCTCCGGGAGCTGGTCGCGGTGTTCAAGGTGACGGACAACCTGGAGCGCATCGGGGACCACGCCGTGCACCTCGCAAAGACGGCGCGCAAGCTCTCCGAAAAGCCCTTCGGGCTCTCCGTCGAACGCCTGGAGCGGATGGCCGAGACGGGGTGCTCCATGGTCCGGGACTCCGTGGCGGCGTTCCTGAACAAGGACCTGGCCCTGGCGGAGAGCACCGCCCGCCGGGACGACGAGATCGACGCGGACCACAAGGCCTTCGTGGGCGAGGTGCTGGAGTACCTTGCGGGGAACCCCGGGAAGACGGCGCAGGGCACCAAGCTTATATCCACCTCCAGTTTCCTGGAGAGGCTGGGAGACCACGTCACGAACCTCTGCGAGGCGGTGGTGTTCATGATCGACGGCCGGCACGTGGAACTGAACGAGTAGCCTATGGCGAAGCCGTCCATCCTGGTCATCGAGGACAGGGCCACGCCGGTCCTCAGCCGGGTCGTCTAC
>CAYTYG010000466.1:0-2099 GCA_964441515.1 uncultured Treponema sp. | reverse complement strand
CTTGCCGATCAGGTCGGCATTGACGCGCGCCATGAAGTCGTCGGCGTTGAAGTCCAGCTGGGTGTAAAACATCTTGGGCGCGCCCTTGGCCTGGTGGGGGTCCGTGATGTACTTGGAGAACTCGACAAAGTTGAACTTGGTGAGGACCATCATCTTGATGGGGCTGATCTCGAGGATGATGGACAGGTCGTCCCCGTCCACCTTGGGATCGTACTCCGAGGATTCCAGCGCCACGAATTCCCCGAGGGAGTTGCAGATGTAGAGCTTGCCGATCGCGGAATAGTCCATATGTTCCAGGGTCCGGTAGCTCTTGATGAACTTCGTGGCCTTGGGGCGCCCGTCCTCGTGGGGTATGAGCTGGGAGAAGGCGGTGTCGATGTCGAAGTAGGGATTCCGGAACGCCGGGTCTATCTCCGCGAAGATCAGCCGCCCCTCGAAGTACCGGGTGGAGCCCTGGGTATAGTGCTTGGCGAAGTGTTCGGGCTCCAGGGCGCTGGCAATCAGGGAGTGGTTGGGATGGACCACCATGTACAGGTGTTTCTCGTCTGCCATGTTCGTCTCCTTATACTATCTCAAGTCTTTGAGGATCGGAGCGATCACCAAGGATATGATGGACATTAGCTTGATGAGAATGTTGAGGGCGGGGCCCGCGGTGTCCTTGAAGGGATCCCCGACCGTGTCGCCGACGACCGCGGCCTTGTGGGCGCCGGAGCCCTTTCCGGACCCGCCGGGGCGGCCCTCTATGAGCTTCTTCGCGTTGTCCCAGGCGCCCCCCGCGTTGCTCATGAAGATGGCCAGGAGCACGCCCGTCAGGGTGCAGCCCGCCAGGAGGCCGGTTAGCATCTCGATCCCCCCCAGAAAGCCCACGAGGACCGGGCTCAGGGCCGCTATGAGCCCCGGAAGTATCATCTTCTTCAGGGCGGCCACCGTGGAGATGTCCACGCAGGCGCGGTAGTCCGGGGTTTCGGTCTCGTTCAGGATTCCGGGCTTTTCCCGGAACTGGCGCCGCACCTCCTCGATCATGGCGAAGGCCGAAACTCCGATGGCGTCCATGGCCAGGCTGGAGAAGAGGAAGGGGATCATGCCCCCGATCAGGAAGCCCGCGAGCACGGGAACGCTCGTGATGGAGAGGTCCAGGCTGTCCCCCGCGCCGGCGGCCTGGACGAAGGCGCTGAAGAGGATGATGGATGTGAGGGCGGCGGACCCCACGGCGAAGCCTTTGCCGATTGCGGCCGTGGTGTTGCCCACGGCGTCCAGGGAGTCCGTTATTTCCCGGACCTCCCGCTTCAGCGCGCTCATGACGGCCAGCCCGCCGGCGTTGTCGGCGATCGGGCCGTAGGCGTCCACGGAGAGCTGGATGCCCAGGGTTATCAACATGCCCAGGGCCGCGATGCCCACGCCGTACAGCCCCGCCAGGGCGTTGCTTCCGATAATGGCCGCCGCGATGACCAGGATGGGGGGGAGGGTGGAGAGCATGCCCACGCCCAGTCCGCTGATGATGGCCGTGGCGGACCCGGTGTCGCAGGCCTTCGCGATCTTCAACACGGGCCGCGTCGAGGTGCCCGTGAAGAACTCGGTGAGGGTGCCGATGGCAACGCCCGCCGCCAGGCCGAGTACCGTCGCGGCGAAGATATTAAGGGCGCCGTAGCCGTTTTCGAAAGTCGCGTCTCCCAGGATGAAGGCAATCACGGGATACAGGAGCGCCGTCGCAAGGATCGCGGCGCCGAAGGTCCCGGTGTTCAGGGCCTTCTGCGGCGACTTGCCGGGCCGGGCCCGTACGAGGAAGGTCCCCGCGATGGAGGCCAGGATCCCGACGGAGCATACGGCCAGGGGCAGGAACGAAAGGCTCATCTTGACGCCGTCCGCGGTGTTCGCAACGTTGGCCCCCAGGACCACGCAGCCCACGATGGAGCCCACGTAGGATTCGAAGAGGTCGGCGCCCATGCCGGCGACGTCCCCCACGTTGTCTCCCACGTTGTCCGCGATGACCGCCGGGTTCCGGGGGTCGTCCTCGGGGATGCCCGCCTCGACCTTGCCCACCAGGTCGGCTCCCACGTCCGCCGCCTTGGTGAATATGCCGCCCCCGACCCGGGCGAAAA
>CAYTYG010000465.1:0-2102 GCA_964441515.1 uncultured Treponema sp. | reverse complement strand
TGAACGTCACGGACGACGCCGACACCTCCGCCTTCATGGACTTCGCGGCGAAGGAGTTCGGGGCCATCAACATCGTGGCGCCCTGCGCGGGCATCATACGGGACGGGCTCATGCTCTCCCCGGACAAGGAAAGCGGGAAGGTGAAAAAAGTCCTATCCACCGCGGACTTCCGGGCGGTGATGGACGTCAACCTTGTCGGCCCGTTCATCACGATACGCGAGGCGGCCCGCCGGATGGTGGACAACGGATGGAAGGGCGTCCTCTTCACGATCTCCTCCATACAAAAGCAGGGGGGCGTGGGGCAGATCAACTATTCCTCCACGAAGGCGGCCCTGGCCTTGTGGCCGAAAATCCTCGTGGGGGAATTCCAGATGAAGGGAATCACCGGCATCCGCGTAGTCTCGATTGCCCCGGGCTACGTGGGAACCCCCATGGTGAAGGGGATGGACCAGGGCGCCCTCGCGAAAATCGTCTCGGGCGTGCACCTCGGCCGGCTCATCGAACCCGAGGAGATAGCCGACACGATCCTCTGGGTCTGCGGGAACGACGCGGTCAACGCGACGTGCCTGGAGGTTACGGGCGGAATGATCAGCGGACTGATAGCGAAATAGCGCCAAGGGGCCGGACTGCCGGCCCCTTGGCGGCGACGATGCCTCGGGGTGGCTTCTTCGATGTCTCGAAAAGCTTTATACGGTAAGGACGGCGGGAAGGCGGTATACGTCTTGGACCCCTTCCACGAGCACCGCGCCCATCCCCAGCTCCAGGGGAACGGAGATGTCCACATCGTAGCGGTCCCCGATGGAGACGCACCCGGAAAGGGGCACGGACAGGAGCCGCGCGGCCAGCTCGAAGGGCTCCCGCGCCGGCTTGGAGACCATCGTGTCGTCCAGGCCCACCACGGCCCGGAATAGGCCGCGGACGCCCAGGGCCTCCAGGGAGGCGAGGCCGACGGAGCGCGGATTGTTCGTGACCACCGCGAGGAGGTAATCCCGCGAAAGGGGAGAGAGCGCCGCGAAAAGGCGGTCGTCCCGGGAGAGCCATTCGGAGGGGCGTATCAGTTTCCGCCTCCAGACTACGCTCGTCGGGATATCCACGCCCAGCTCCGCCATCGCGTTGCCCAGGGACGTAACCCTCCCCGTCCGCTCCGAGACCCTCTCCCGCGCGGCCCGCACCTCGGCCAGGACCTGCTCCGCGGGTACGCCCCGATGCCGAGCCAGCTCCCCCACGAGCACGTCGTTCTGGAACGCGGCGTATTCCGGATGGGAGTAGAGCGTGGAATCCAGGTCGAAGAGAAGCGCGCGCGGCCGTTCGGGCAGCCGGAAAACCTTCATTCCTGGAACAGGGATCCCTGGGGGGGGCTGGAGGACTGCATGGCCTTCTTGAGTTTCTTGGCGATGAGCAGGCGGTTGTCCAGCATGGGGGACAGGGAGTGGTTGTGGTGGACCAGGGAGATAATCTGGGCGAAGAGCGTGGAAACGTCCGCCTGGACGAACCATTCCCTCTTCAGAAGCTCTTCGTGGTTGACGGCGTTCGTTCCTATGATGCGGTAGAACCGCCCCTCCTGGAACGCGGAATCGAAGTCCTGGATGGCCGTGCTGGAAAAGAGCGGCAGGGAAACCGCGCAGATGACCTGGCGCGCGCCCTGCTCCTTGATGAACGTCATGGCCTTGAGGAGCGTCCCCCCCGTCCCCAGCATGTCGTCGGACATGAAGACGATCTTGTCCCGAACGTCGCCCAGGAGCTTCATGTCCGTGATGTTCGACTCGTTGGCGCTCTTGGTGACCTTGGAGTAGTCGCGCTCCTTGTAGATCAGCGCCAGGGGCTTCTGCAGGGTGCTCGCGTAAAACTTGTTGCGGTCTATGGCCCCCGTGTCCGGGGAGAGCACGACCAGATCGTCGCAGTTCACGTCCACCAGGGAGGCCAGCTTCTGGATGATCTGGTAGCTGGCGTGCAGGTTCTCCAGGCGCAGCTTGTTGAAGCAGTTTTCGATCTCCCGGGAGTGTATGTCCAGCGTGATGATCCGGGAGACCCCCAGGTATTCCATGATCTGCCCGAAGCGGGCGGCCGTCAGCCCCTCGCGGCCCTTCTTCTTGTGCTGTCGG